>NZ_JBRUDG010000016.1:0-35589 GCF_053203725.1 Streptococcus porcorum
AACCCTTTCTAATGTGAGTTTCGTCGCTTTTCATTATAGGTCATATGGGACCTTTTTCTATATTCAAAAAGGCTCCATAATTTCCACGGTGTTCTTACCCACTACAGAAATTATAGAGCCCAAAAAACGAGAGTCCAAAAATGGCTCTCGTTTTTTATGTTCTCTTTAAAAGCGATAGAGTTATGGTGGATGAAATAGTAAGAATCACTTTGAGCATCAGAGATATTTTGAAGCTTCTCTGATACTCAAAGGGGCTAATTGATCTTGATAGCGTACTAAAAAATCACTTACCCAATTAGGATGGCTCTTGGAATAGTCTCTTAAAGCCCAACCGATAGCTTTATTGATAAAAAATTGATCAGATCCCAGATTGCGAGAAAGAATCTTTTCAAGAAGGATGGGGTCGGTCTTGTCTTTATAGCCTAATTGATGGAGAATAGCAATGCGTCTGATCCAAAAATCAGTATCTTGTGCCCAAGCCAGCATGGTGTTTTTAAATTGAGGTTCCTTTATGACCAGATAGCCAATAGTGCGTGCAAGATGGTCGATACTATCCCACCACTGTTTATCTCTGGCAAATTTTTCTAGCTTTTCTAAATCTTCTGTTGTCAAATAGGTTTTTAAGGAGCGGATATAGTCTAAAACAAAGTATTGCATTTCTCTCTCCTCTTCGCACCAAGCTTGATTTAAAAACTCCCAATCGATCTGTTTCTCTTTTTTATCGGCTTGGAGAAAGGGTTTGAAACAGTCACGTCTTTTTGTAGCAGGGATGCCGTAAAAAGAAAAGTGCTGTCGCATATAAGCTGACATTTTTTGGGCTTCATGTGGATTTTGTAATAAATTTAATTGTTGTTTTAGGGTGTGGAGTTTAGAAGAAGTCATGTGCTTTTTTACCTCATTAAAATAAGTTTTCATCCTTGAAATCTAAGGATGAAAAAAGAGATTGGAGTGTCAAGCCCAATCTCTTTGCGTTTACGGTTTCGTAACAGCGATATAGTTGCCCTCGTTGTCTGCAAAAGTAAAGTGAACCATTCCTTGGTATTCCATGATAGGGTTGGTCGAAACACCAGCAGCTGTTAATTTGTTATACTCAGCTTCAAGATCGTCTGCTTCAAAAAGTAGAGATGGGAAGCCAACATTCATACCAGGGTTAGCTTTTGCGACCCATTCTTTGTCGTGAATGCCAAACTTTGTAGCAGAGTCTGTTGAAGGTGCAATTTCATAAGAAACAGCTTCACCGAAATCTTCAGTTTTTAAAAGGACAAATCCCATTTTTTCTGTCCAAAATTCCATGGCAGCTTTAGTATCTGTCACATATAACATCGTTGTTGATTTTGTAATCATACTTTTTCTCCTTTTTGTAGAAAATTCATTATAGTAGTAAAGAGGTGGATTGGCAATTGTTTTGTTTTAGAGGTTAATTTCTAGAAGGATAGGGGTGTGATCTTGGCGCTCACCAGAGTGAATCATGTCTGATTTTGTGACTTGAGATTTTAGACGTTCACTGACTAGCCAGTAGTCAATTCTCCATCCACTGTTGTTGATTTTGCTCGTCTTACTACGTTGTGCCCACCAAGTATAGGCACCTTTAACATCTCCGTGGATATGGCGGAAAGTATCGGTGAAACCTTTTGCTAATAAATTGGTAAAGCCCTGACGCTCTTCATCAGTGAAGCCAGGTGAGCGACGATTAGAAGTAGGATTGGCAAGGTCGATTTCTTTGTGGGCAACATTATAGTCACCTGTTGCTAAAACAGGTTTTTGCTGATCAAGTTGTGCAAGGTAGTCAGCATACTTTTCATCCCAAACTTGACGTTCAGAAAGGCGTTTTAAACCATCCCCAGCATTTGGAGTATAGACTTGTGTGACAAAAAAATCTTCAAATTCAAGCGTAATGATGCGACCTTCGGAGTCCATAGTGGATGGTGCATCGATTTCTGGGAAGCTGATCACAGGATCAAGCTCTGCTTTATACAAAAACATGGTGCCAGCATAACCTTTACGAGCAGGTTCTACTGATGAGCGCCAAGTATTTTTATAGTTTGGAAAATAATGCTCAAGAATTTCTAAGTGTTTTTTTGTTGGCCCTTTAGCAGACAGTTTAGTTTCTTGAATAGCAATAATATCAGCATCTTCTGCAACCAGTGTTTCAATCACAGCACGTGATAAGAGGGCACGCGCAGAATCACTGGTTAAAGCAGCGTTTAGGGAATCAATATTCCAAGAAATGAGTTTCATAACAATATCCTTTACTATAAGTAGTCCTTTCATTTTATCAAAAAAAAGCCTGTCAGGAAACTGACAGGGCTTGAGGGGTTATTTTATTTTTTTGGCGAGTAAGGTGGCAAACTGCATACGAATAGGATTACCAAATAAATCTAGGCGGTGAAGGTTGCCAAGATTTTCATTATATTTGATGATTTCCCAGTCTTTATAATAGTGCTTTAATTCTCCTTCTTTGAAAGTAAAGGAAAAAGGCATGGGACAAGGATAATCCTTGGTATCCATTGCTGACACAATCAAGTGATGGCCACCTATTTTAGTTTGTTCCTGCATATTCTTAATGATAGAAGGGATGCGATCTGGATCTAAAAACATAAAAACCACGGTCGAGATGATGCTGTCATAGCTTTCTGTCAGTTTAGCACTATTAATGTCATAAGAGTTTACCGTAATGGTTAAATCCTCAGCTTTAGCAATCGTTTTGAGGTGTTCCAGACCATCTTGATTGAGATCAAGAGCAGTGACCTTACTACCTTTGTTGGCTAGAAACAGACTATTTCGACCATGTCCGCAACCCAGATCAAGTACATTTTCTTTGGCTAAGATTGGAGCAGCTTCCTTGACCTCAGAGTGAGGCTGGGTTTGATACTTTTTACTGATGTAGTCCTCATCTTGGCAGTAGAAGCTCAGACTCAGCTGTGTGTCATCTGTTAAGGCGGCCAATTTATACCAGGTCTGAGGAGAAATGAAAGGGACTTCTGAATCAGGAGTAAAGAGATGTCTTTCGACACTATTTCCCTCTTCATCAAGAAAGTCACATTGTAACTCACCTGACAAGACAGTCAGTTTTGACCAGGTTCCCTCAGTTGTTTGGTATTTTTCACGTAGAGCTTTTGGGATAGTTTTTCTGTCCCAAGTCGGTAGAGTATCGTATAAACGTAATGCTGTCATGGTTGTCTCCTTATCTCCTTATATTTTATCAAAAAAGTCTTGCAATATGATAAAAAATAAGATAGAATAAGGGAGCATTTGGAGGATTACCCAAGTCCGGCTGAAGGGAACGGTCTTGAAAACCGTCAGGCGTGTAAAAGCGTGCGTGGGTTCGAATCCCACATCCTCCTTTGATGATTAAAAAAGCTGAGTATAGAATTTGCTCAGCTTTTTTCTATCTCAAACTAGCTCCCCATAGCATAAAATATGATATAATGAAGTGTTACTAGAAAACACCTTTCATTAGGGTGACATAGGAGAAGAAAATGACAAAACAACCATTTTACATTACAACACCAATCTATTATCCATCCGGTAAGTTGCATATTGGCTCTGCTTATACCACTGTTGCTTGCGATGTATTAGCACGCTACAAACGAATGATGGGGCATGAGGTTTTTTACTTAACAGGTCTTGATGAGCATGGTCAAAAAATTCAACAAAAGGCAGAGGAAGCAGGCATCACACCTCAAGCCTATGTTGATGGGATGGCAGTAGGTGTCAAAGAGCTTTGGCAATTGCTTGATATTTCATATGACAAATTTATCCGTACCACAGATGATTATCATGAAGAAGTGGTGGCGGCTGTTTTTGAAAAATTGTTAGCACAAGATGACATCTACCTAGGAGAGTATGCGGGTTGGTATTCTGTTTCTGATGAGGAATTTTTCACAGAAAGTCAACTAGAGGAAGTTTTCCGTGATGAAAATGGTCAAGTCATTGGTGGGATTGCACCATCAGGACATGAGGTAGAGTGGGTTTCAGAGGAATCTTATTTCTTACGCCTTAGCAAGTACCAAGATAAGCTTGTTGCGTTCTTTAATGCCCATCCAGACTTCATCCAGCCAGATGGTCGTATGAATGAAATCATGAAAAACTTTATCGAGCCTGGTTTAGAAGATCTTGCGGTTTCACGGACATCTTTTACCTGGGGAGTACCTGTTCCATCTAATCCTAAGCATGTGGTTTATGTTTGGATTGATGCTCTACTAAACTATGCGACTGCTCTAGGATATGGTCAGGAAAATCATGCCAACTACGATAAGTTCTGGAATGGTACAGTTTATCATATGGTTGGAAAAGATATTCTGCGTTTCCACTCGATTTATTGGCCGATTATGCTCATGATGTTGGATATGAAGCTTCCTGAGCGTTTAGTGGCTCATGGTTGGTTTGTCATGAAAGATGGTAAAATGTCCAAATCTAAAGGAAATGTCGTTTACCCAGAGATGCTGGTGGAGCGCTATGGTTTAGATCCACTACGTTATTACCTCATGCGAAGTTTACCTGTTGGTTCTGATGGGACTTTTACCCCAGAGGATTATGTCGGTCGTATTAACTATGAGTTAGCTAATGACCTTGGAAACTTGCTCAATCGTACAGTTGCCATGATTAACAAGTATTTCGGTGGCCAAGTCCCAACATTTGTATCTAATGTCACAGATTTTGACGCTGACTTGTCAGCAGTAGTGGCTGACAACTTGGCAAGTTACCACAAGTACATGGAAGCTGTGGATTACCCACGTGCTTTGGAAGCGGTTTGGAATATCATTTCACGCACTAACAAATATATTGATGAAACAGCGCCGTGGATTTTGGCAAAAGATGAAGCAGATCGTGATCAGTTAGCAGCTGTCATAGCGCATTTAACAGCGAGTCTGCGTGTCGTAGCCCATCTCATCCAGCCATTTATGATGACAACTTCTAATGCTATTATGGAGCAGCTCGGTTTGGGTGCGACATTTGACCTTGAAAACCTTGACTTTGCAGGTCTTCCAGCAGGATTGACAGTGGTCGCAAAAGGGACACCAATCTTCCCACGTCTTGATATGGAAGAAGAGATTGCCTATATCAAGTCTCAAATGGGTGGTGGCTCTGCTATTTCTCAAGAGGAAGAAAAAGAGTGGAACCCAGCTGATGTGGAACTCAAAAACGAGAAAGCTGCGATCAAGTTCGAGGACTTCGATAAGGTGGAAATCCGTGTAGCAGAAGTCAAGGAAGTCTCAAAAGTAGAGGGATCTGACAAGTTGCTTAAGTTCCGTCTGGACGCAGGTGATGGGGAAGATCGTCAGATTTTATCTGGTATTGCTAAATACTATCCAAACGAACAGGACTTGGTCGGAAAGAAAGTTCAAATCGTTGCCAACCTTAAGCCACGTAAAATGATGGGCTTACTTAGCCAGGGCATGATCCTCTCAGCCGAGCATGACGGCAACTTGACCTTATTAACAGTCGATCCATCTGTGCCAAATGGCAGTCAGATTGGGTAGGATAAAAGGCGGAGCGTGGCTCTGTCTTTTTTCTTGCTCAAGGCTGACTTTGGTCTTCTTGCTTATTAAAAGGGGATATGGTAGAATTTTACCAGCTAAGAAAGATTTTATAGGGTTATTGAGATAAACAGGAAAAAATTAGAAAGTTAAAGACATGAGAGTACACATTACAAATTTATATGGGCAAGCATCAACTAGCGTAGCCTTAATTGCGCAAAATATGGTAGCTAAAATTGCTAAGGAATTAGGTTATTATGAAATTGGTATTTATAGCTATCCTATTCATGTAGACTCACCATCTGAATTAGCTAAGCGTTTGGATGGGATGTTAGCAGCTGTTGGAAATGATGACATTGTTATTATTCAATCCCCATCTTGGAATACAACAGAGTTTGATAGTAAGTTTGTAGACAGGTTAAGACTTTATTCTAATTTAAAAATCGCTATCTTTATTCATGATATTGTCCCTTTGATGTTTGTTCCAAACGAGTATTTAATTGAGGAGACAATTGCCATTTATAATAAAGCGGATCTTTTGATTGTTCCCTCTCAATCAATGTTAGATGAGTTGAGAAGACGAGGTCTGAGAGTGGAGAAAATTATTATTCAAGGTATGTGGGACCACCCAACAAGCCTGAATTTGCCAGAGCCATCAATTAGTTCTAATATCCAATTTGCGGGTAGTCCCAGTCGTTTTCGTTTTATTGATAATTGGACCTACCCTAATAAGTTATTAGTTTACAGTGATGGTGAAATGTCATTGGATAAAAATATTGAATACTTGGGTTGGAAGGATAATGTAGATTTGTTACAAAATTTATCACAACGTGGAGGTTTTGGTTTAGTATGGTCGGAACCTGGAGGTGTAGATGGAAAATATTATGAGATGAATGTTTCTTATAAATTGAGCACCTATTTAGTAGCAGGACTTCCTGTCATTGTACAAGACACTTTGTCTAATCATAGCATTATTGCCAAAAATGGTTTGGGGTTAGTTGTGAGCTCTTTAGAAGAAGCAAATGAACGCTTACAATCGTTAACAACTGATGATTATAAACTTTTTGTGCAAAATGTTAAAAAATTTAGGGAGCTTCTTATAAATGGCTATTTTACTAAAAAACTTTTGATTGATTCTGTTTTTCAATTGTTACAGGAATAAAGCTTGTCATTCTTTATCTAAATTATATTCGGAAACTAGCGTTTATTAATAAAGAGTAAATTGAGACAAACAATAGAGGAGAAAATCATGACATTTGAAGAGATATTACCAGGCTTAAAAGTTAAGAAAAAGTATGTGCGTACAGGTTGGGGTGGTGCTGAAAACTATGTTCAACTCTTTGATACAATTGAAGTAAATGGTCAGAAGTTGGAAGTCACGCCTTATTTTTTGATTAATGTTTCAGGTGAGGGGGAAGGTTTTTCGATGTGGAGTCCCACTCCGTGTGATGTTTTGGCGACAGACTGGGTTGAAGTTCATGACTAAAAAGGTATTGGTTACAGGTGTGTCATCGGGGATAGGTCTAGCGCAAGCTAGGCTTTTTCTACAAGAGGGCTATACGGTGTATGGTGTAGATCGCTCAGATTGTCCAGTGTTAAAGGGAAAGTTTCATTTTTTGAAGCTTGATTTACTAGAAGATCTAGAGCCGCTTTTTAACTTTATTGCAGAGGTTGATATTCTTTGTTTAACAGCTGGTGTGCTTGATGATTTTAAACCGCATTTAGAGGTTAGTGAAGAAGAGTTTGAAGCCGTTTTTTTCACGAATTTTTTTGCGACAACCAAGATTTGTCGTTATTATTTGGAAAAAATGGTAGAGAAAAAAGATGGCATTATCATTACGATGTGTTCTATCGCTTCTTTTTTAGCAGGTGGTGGAGGCTCTGCTTATACAGCATCAAAGCATGCTTTAGCAGGTTTCACGCGTCAATTGGCACTAGATTATGCTAAAGATCACATTCAAGTTTTTGGAATTGCTCCAGGTGCTGTCAAAACTGCTATGACACAAGCAGATTTTGAGCCTGGCGGTTTGGCAGATTGGGTTGCTAGTGAAACGCCTATCGGACGTTGGAGCTTACCTGAGGAAGTTGCAGAGTTAACTTTGTTTTTGGCATCTGGAAAGGCGGCATCTATGCAAGGAGAAATTGTTAAAATGGATGGCGGATGGAGTTTGAAATAGGAGTATGATATGGCAGAATTTACCGAAAAGATGACCATTGCCGAATTTAGAGAACAGTACTGGTACAAAACTGAGTTAGAAGACATTTGTCGTCAACACCACTTGCCAGCCTATGGCACCAAGGCAGAGCTGACAGCTTATATCCTAGAGTATTTGTCAGGGAAAGCACCAGAGGAAATTCGTCCTGTTAGACGAAACAAACGTTTGAAAAAAACTTTGAGTGCATCTGAAATGACTTTGAATACTAAGCTATTGGATTCAGGATTTTCATTCAATGATGAGGCTAGACAATTTTTCCAAAACTACTTTGGCCTTGATAAATTTTCATTCAAAAAAGCAATGGCGATTAAAATGAGAGAGGTTGAGGCGAGTCAGGATTATTCGGCAACTATCGCTGATTTGATAGCAGTCTTAGAAGTACCGCAAGTGCCCTCGCCTGATAATGCCGAAGAAAAGACCTATCAGTGGAACCGATTTGTGAAAAATTTTAACCAAGACCCTTTGAGTAAACAGTTCTATCCACCAATGAAGGTTGCCTCTATTTTATGGCGGCAGGTTAGGGATTCAAGACGTGAAAAAGTCTATCAATCAAGTCTTTTAGAAGAATATGCCGAAGAAATCGCACCCTTTTTGAAAGGGTGAGTTCTTAGATTATGATGTCAAGAAGCGGAGTCTATAATGAAAAAATTTATCGAATTTGGGTATGGTAATACATGGTGGTTACGCACAGAATTTGAACATGCGGATGGCAGTGAATTTGAAATGAGAGGGATTGTTGGCAAAATCAAACCGATGTCACTATATGTGAGAGTTTGGCTAGGAAAGTCCGTCTGGATATGTGACAGCAGGGAAGGGTTTAAAAGGACAAAGAAAAGTCGCAAAGCTACCAAATTTATTTTTGGCATTGCTTCGAAGGTAGAATAGTGAAAGAGTGTCCTAAAAATGAAGAGGAGAAAACCATAGTGGGAAATTCTGTCAAACGGATTGTAAGAAGAAGTAAGACAGAAAAAGAGTAGGAGATAACCATGAACGCACAAGAACTTTGGAACAAGTATAAGAAAATCAATCCTTCAATCGGAGATGACATTGACGCTTGGCAATTTGGAGTACAAGCTGATGAGTTAGCTCACTTAGTTAATCAAGGGAAAAAGACGGCGACTGCCTCAGCCTATGACTTGTACTTCCTTGAAGGAGAGCCACTGCCTCAAGTCGGGAGCTACGATGTTATTTTAGATAGTAAGGATCAGGCTGTCTGTATTATTGAGATTACGTCAGTTTCTCTAGTGCCTTTTGGTGACGTTTCACCAGAGCATGCTCGAAAAGAGGGTGAGGGAGACTTGAGTTTGAGCAGTTGGCGAAAAAGCCATCGTCAGTTCTTCTCGCCTTATTTTAAAGAAAAGGGATTGGAGTTCTCAGAAACCAGCTTAATCGTTTGCGAAGAATTTCGTAAGGTTTATCCATTTGACACGACAAACGTATGAAGAAAATTTAGTGTTCAGAAATCGTACTGTTCAATATTGGTATCCGTTTTTGGTAGAAAAAATGTGATAGAATAACTTTGGAACAGGGACTTGTCCTTGTTAAAGTGTCAAAATGATGAAAATATTTCGAAAAAATGCGTGTAGCTAGAAAATAGTTACATGCATTTTCTTTATGCCTACGGCGTATCCACTTGAGGAAAAAACTTAACAAGGCCTAGCTAAAATGATATAATGAAGTGACATTAACAATTGTATGAGGAAAAATTATGAGCAATTATGCTATTATTCTAGCTGCGGGTAAGGGAACTCGCATGAAATCAGACTTACCAAAGGTACTTCATGAAGTAGCAGGCATTACAATGTTGGAACATGTCTTTCGCAGTGTTTCTGCCATTAATCCCGAAAAAAATGTAACGGTGATTGGACATAAGGCTGAGTTGGTTAAGGAAGTTTTGGCTGACCAATCACAGTTTGCTCTTCAAACAGAGCAGTTAGGAACAGGTCATGCTGTTATGATGGCAGAATCTGAGTTAGCCAATCTAGAAGGTCAGACCTTGGTTATTGCGGGAGATACCCCGTTAATTACAGGTGAAAGCTTAAAAAATCTGATAGAATTTCATGTTAATCATAAAAATGTGGCAACGATTCTGACAGCAGAAGCTGATAATCCTTTTGGTTATGGTCGTATTGTCCGTAATCAACATGATGAAGTGACCAAAATTGTCGAGCAAAAAGATGCTTCCGATTTTGAACAACAGATTAAAGAAATTAATACAGGTACTTATGTCTTTGACAATAAGCGTTTGTTTGAAGCTTTGAAAAATATTACGACAGATAATGCTCAAGGAGAGTATTACTTGACAGATGTTATCAGTATCTTTAAAGAAGCTGGTGAAAAAGTTGGTGCCTACAAACTTCGTGACTTCAACGAGAGTTTAGGTGTTAATGACCGTGTGGCTTTGGCGACTGCAGAAAACGTGATGCGTCAGCGAATTAATAAAGCTCATATGATAAATGGTGTCTCATTTGTCGATCCAGCAACAACTTACATTGATATTGATGTGGAGATTGCACCAGAAGTCGTTTTAGAAGCTAATGTCACCTTAAAAGGTAGGACTAAAGTGGGGCAGGCAACACGGTTAACGAGTGGGACTTACATTGTTGATTCTCTTATTGGAAAAAATACAGTGATTACTCATTCGATGATTGAAAATTCAACACTTTCAGATGATGTCACTGTCGGACCTTACGCCCATATCCGCCCTAATTCGACCTTGGAGCGTGGTGTACATATTGGGAACTTTGTTGAGGTTAAGGCATCTACAATTGGTGAGGATACCAAGGCTGGACATCTGACTTATATTGGAAATGCAGAGGTTGGTCGTGATGTTAACTTTGGTGCGGGGACTATTACAGTCAACTACAACGGACAAAATAAATTTAAAACTAAAATTGGGAATAATGCCTTTGTCGGCAGCCATTCAACTTTAATTGCTCCACTTTCTATCGGTGAAAATGCTTTAACAGCTGCAGGGTCAACGATTATTGAAGATGTTCCCAAAGATAGTATTGCGATTGGACGTAGCCGTCAAATTAATAAATTAGGCTATGCCTTAAAACAACCCCATCATCCCAGTCAAAAATAGGAGGTAGGCATGCAATTTGAGGAAAAGACCCTTAAACGTCAAGACATTTTTGAAGGGAAAATTTTCAAGGTTGCAGTGGATCAAGTGGCCTTACCCAATGACAAAGGAACTGCGACCCGTGAATTGATTTTCCATAGAGGAGCGGTATCTATTTTGGCTGTGACACCTGAAAATAAAATTATCATTGTCAAGCAGTATCGTAAAGCTATTGAAAAAGTGAGCTATGAAATTCCTGCAGGCAAACTAGAAGTTGGAGAAAATGGCTCTGAAAAAGAAGCAGCTCTTCGAGAGTTAGAGGAAGAAACAGGCTATACAGGCGATTTAGAGTTAATCCATAGCTTTTATACAGCAATCGGATTTTGCAATGAAAAGATCCAACTCTATCTTGCAAAAGACTTGCAGAGAGTAGAAAATCCTCGTCCACAAGATGACGATGAAACGTTAGCAGTTTATGAATTTTCTTATGAAGAATGTCAAGACTTGGTTGCTTCAGGTCAGATAGAAGATGCTAAAACCATTATTGCCCTTCAATACTACGCTTTGCATTTTGGAGGTGAAAAATAATGGGAAAGCCTTTATTAACAGATGATATCATTGAGCAAGCCAAGAGAGAAAAGTGGCTAGAACAAGAAGAAGGGATTGAGGATAAAAGCCATTCTCATCAAGAGCCGATTTATAAAAGTCGTCGGATTGAAAACAAAAAAAGAAGCACCTTCCAGAGTAAACTCAATAAAATCCTCGTGATTTTAGTTTTTCTGATTATACTTTTGGTTTGGGCAATTTTTAAACTATAAACAGGGAGTTGATGCTTCTTTCAGCTCTCTTTTTTGAAAGGATAATACATGAAAATTGGAATCATTGCTGCTATGGAGCAGGAATTGCGTTTACTTGTGGATAAACTAGAAGATAAAAAAGAAGTGACGGTCATTGGAAATAGCTACTACACAGGTAGATTAGGACGTCATGAGGTCGTTCTAGTTCAAAGTGGTGTTGGTAAAGTCATGAGTGCCATGAGTGTGGCAATTCTTGTGGATAAGTTTGCTGTCGAAGGGATTATCAATACTGGCTCAGCAGGTGCTGTTGCAGCGGGAATTGCTATTGGTGATGTGGTTATTGCAGAGAAGCTAGCTTATCATGATGTGGATTTAACTGCTTTTGGGTATGCTTATGGCCAAATGTCAGCTCAACCCCTTTATTTTGAGTCAGATAAAGTCTTTGTCGATGTGTTTAAAAAAATTCTAAGACAGCATGATCAAGCTGCTCATTTAGGATTAATTGCAACAGGAGACAGCTTTATTGCTGGGCAAGACAAGATTGATAGGATTAAAGCAGCATTTCCAGAGGTTCTAGCTGTTGAAATGGAAGGAGCCGCTATTGCACAAGCCGCCCATGCAACAGGGCGTCCATTTATTGTTGTCCGTGCCATGAGTGATACTGCTGCGCATGATGCTAATATGACTTTCGATGAGTTTATTATTGAAGCTGGAAAACGCTCAGCTCAAATCTTGCTTAACTTTTTAGACATCTTATAAAATAATCCCCAGCTTGTGTTGAAAACTGTCACAAACTGGGGATTATTTTTATAGTATATTTATTTTATTTAAGAGACTTATCCACAAATTTATTTAAAGCTATAGTCTTTAAGGATTTGAATAGAGTCGATGGTGATATCTTTTTTGGGTTTGTCGTTGCTGTCTGTTTCAACCTGAGCAATCTTATCCACAATATCCATTCCGTCAATAATTTGCCCGAAAACCGTATAGTTGCCATCTAAAGAAGGATAGCCTCCATTTTTATAAGCTTCAATAATTTTTTGGGGATACGAATCAGAGGAAGTTTGACTGGATTGGTTGTCAGAGTTTTGAACGATGAAAAATTGACTGCCGTTACTTTGGCTATCACCTGTGTTTGCCATAGCAAGCGCTCCTCTAATGTGGTAAAGATAAGGTGAGATTTCATTTTTAAACCCATATCCAGCATCAATAGCACTATCTTTACCATTCCAAATGGATTCTCCCCCAGTGCCGTCTCCATTAGGATCTCCTGATTGGATCATAAAGTCTTTAATGACCCTGTGGAAAGTAAGGCTGTTATAATAACCTTCCTTGGCATGTGTTAAAAAGTTTTCCACAGCAAGTGGGGCATACTTTGGAAACAGTTTTATTGTGATATCTCCTTGGCTTGTTTTGAGTTTGACCTCAGCTTCATCTTCAGCCACTTTTGATTGCAATTGTGGCATATCAGCTTGATTGAGTTTTTCTAGCTCTTTTTTTGCTTCTTCTTTAGCTTGGCTAGATGCCACATAGCTGTCTCCTTTGATAGCTTGATCTAATTGCTTGCAACCACTTAAAAAAAGTAGCGACAAGGCAGATAAATACATGATTTTTTTCATAGTAGCTCCTCATCCATTGGTTCTTTCTATTTTATCATACCAAGAGGACTTCTCCAAAAAAATTAAAACATGGTATAATGGTACTATGAGTACTAAGAAGAAAAGTTCCCGTAAAACGACTAAAAAAAAGATGACCAAGGAAGAGAAAATACGTCAAAAAGCATTGCAACGTTTTTTGTTAACTTTGGGATTATCATTAATCCTTTTTTTTGCTCTTTTTCAATTAGGTATTTTTGGTGTTACAGTTTATAATATTATCCGATTTTTGGTTGGTAGTTTGGCTTACCCGTTGATGTTGTGGCTAGGGGTGTATCTTTATGGTTTTAAATTATTTAGAAAGCATGAGTCCTTATTATTGGCGAGCTTACTAACATTTTTAGGGTTGTTGCTGATTTACCATGCTTATTTTTTTGCCTTAGAACAAAATAGAGATCAAGACATTTTTACAACAACAGCCTATGTCATCATGGATGATTTGGCTCACTTCACTGTCAAAAGTTTTGCAGGGGGTGGAATGTTAGGAGCCTTATTGTATAAACCGGTCTCCTTTCTTTTTTCTAATGTCGGAAGCTTTATTATTGGAGGTTTACTCTTACTTTTAGGTGTTTTTGCTCTTTTTCCTGTGGATATTTATGATGCTAATTTGTGGCTTGTGGAAAAATGGCAGAGCTATTTAGCACGGCGTGAGCTGAGAAAGCAAGAACGCTTTATTAAAAGAGAAGAAAAGGAAGCCAAAAGAGCAGAAAAAGCAGCTCAGCTTTTACAAGAAAAAGAAGAGTTAGAACAAGAGCAACGCTTGGCCAGGGTTGATATGGAAACAGGGGAGATCCTTGATGAACCTGTTAAAGAGGAGCCAGTTAGAGTTGAGCCAGAAATTGTCAGCTATGATTTAGAAGGTTTGGAAGATACCATGCCACCAGAGGACTTTTCCCAAGTTCCTCAATTAGAGCCAGTTGACGAGAGAGATGGTCATGATGTGGAGGTTGACTTCACTCCTAAGCAGCATCTTCTTTATCATTTACCTAGTATTGATCTATTTGCGCCAGATAAACCTAAAAATCAAAGTAAAGAGAAGAAGCTGGTACGTGAAAATATCAGGGTTTTGGAAGAAACGTTTAATAGCTTTGGGATTAAAGCGACAGTGGAGAGGGCTGAGATTGGTCCTTCTGTCACCAAGTATGAAGTGAAGCCGGCTGTCGGTGTTCGTGTCAACCGGATTTCCAATTTAGCAGATGATTTGGCCTTGGCTTTAGCAGCCAAAGATGTTCGTATAGAAGCACCAATTCCAGGGAAGTCTCTAGTAGGAATTGAAGTGCCTAACTCAGAAATTGCGACCGTTAGTTTCAGAGAACTTTGGGAGCAATCTAAGACTGATCCGAATAAGCTACTTGAGGTTCCGCTTGGTAAGGCTGTTAACGGAAGTAGTCGTTCCTTTGACCTTGCTCGCATGCCACACTTATTGGTAGCGGGATCAACAGGATCGGGGAAATCTGTAGCAGTAAATGGCATTATTTCTAGTATCTTGATGAAGGCTAGACCTGATCAAGTTAAATTTATGATGATTGATCCTAAAATGGTTGAGTTATCAGTTTATAATGATATCCCCCATCTCTTAATTCCAGTTGTCACCAATCCTAGAAAAGCTAGTAAGGCACTTCAAAAAGTTGTTGATGAGATGGAAAATCGCTACGAACTGTTTAGCCATTTTGGTGTTAGAAATATTGCAGGTTACAATGCTAAGGTTGAGGACTTTAATGCTCAATCTGAGACGAAACATATTCCCTTGCCCCTATTGGTGGTTATTGTGGATGAGTTGGCAGACTTGATGATGGTAGCCAGTAAAGAAGTTGAAGATGCCATTATCCGTTTGGGACAAAAGGCACGTGCAGCGGGGATTCACATGATTTTAGCAACTCAGCGCCCGTCAGTGGATGTTATTTCAGGTCTGATCAAAGCCAATGTTCCTTCACGAATTGCTTTTGCTGTCTCCAGTGGGACAGACAGCCGTACTATTTTAGATGAAAATGGGGCTGAAAAACTTTTAGGTCGAGGTGACATGCTTTTTAAACCGATTGATGAAAATCATCCTGTTCGATTGCAAGGTTCCTTTATCTCAGATGATGATGTGGAACGCATTGTTGGTTTTATTAAAAATCAAGCTGAAGCTGACTATGATGACAGTTTTGATCCTGGGGATGTCCCAGATACTGATACTGGTGGCGGTAGTTCAAGTGAGGGAGACCCCTTATTTGAAGAAGCTAAGAATTTGGTGCTTGAGACACAAAAAGCGAGTGCCTCCATGTTACAGCGTCGCCTATCTGTTGGTTTTAATCGTGCTACTAGATTAATGGAAGAACTTGAAGAGGCAGGAGTTATCGGTCCTGCTGAGGGAACTAAACCACGCAAAGTCTTAATGACAAAATAAAAAAAGCTAAAATAGGAGCTTGCCTATTTTAGCTTTTTTATGATCGAATCATCCCATTAAAAATACAGCAAGTACTGTCATAATGTAAGCTGCTAATGTGACAAAAAAGCCAAATCTCCAAAAAAATTTAAAGAAGGCTCTGAAATGAAAGCGTTGTGTTGTGCGTACTTGATAGATGGTTAAGATAAGAGCAAGTAGAGACATCAAAATGGCATAAAAAGGTAAGTAATGATGGACAAAAAAATGTCCAGATACTAAGACCAACTCTAGAGCATATAAAGGAAGAGCTAGGTCAGCCGCATTGAGATCAAACCGCCTTAATTTAAAAATCGATACAAGAACATAAGTGAAGGCTAATGTCAAAAAAATAAAGACAATCGCAAGTAATTTATACATATCCATGATTTTTATTGTATAGCAAAGACAAAAGAATGTAAATCATTTGTTAAAAAAACTTGCATTATTTATTGAACTGCGTTATACTATTCCAGTATGCTATTTGAGCATATCTGTGGGAGGTAAAAATATTTCAATTACCGAAAGAACCACAACAGGAGGATTTTATATCATGGCTAAAAAAGTCGAAAACATCGTAAAACTTCAAATTCCTGCTGGTAAAGCAACACCAGCTCCACCAGTTGGACCAGCACTTGGTCAAGCAGGAATCAACATCATGGGATTCACTAAAGAGTTTAACGCTCGTACAGCTGATCAAGCTGGTATGATCATCCCAGTTGTTATCTCAGTTTATGAAGATAAGTCATTTGACTTCATCACAAAAACACCACCAGCTGCTGTTCTTTTGAAAAAAGCTGCAGGTGTTGAAAAAGGTTCAGGTGAGCCAAACAAAACTAAAGTTGCAACAGTTACTCGTGCACAAGTACAAGAAATTGCTGAAACTAAAATGCCAGATTTGAACGCTGCGTCAGTTGAAGCTGCAATGCGTATGATCGAGGGTACTGCTCGTTCTATGGGATTCACTGTTACTGACTAATTTAACGTAACAACCCAAGACCCGCATGACCTCATCGTAATTTGATGGGTGACGTGGGAGATGAAAATCGATATAACCACATTACAAGGAGAATTTTAAAATGGCTAAAAAAAGCAAACAATTGCGTGCTGCTCTTGAAAAAATCGACAGCACAAAAGCTTACAGCGTAGAAGAAGCTGTAGCACTTTCAAAAGAATTAAACTTTGCAAAATTTGATGCAACAGTAGAAGTTGCCTACAACCTTAACATCGACGTTAAAAAAGCTGACCAACAAATCCGTGGTGCAATGGTATTGCCAAACGGTACTGGTAAAACTTCACGCGTTCTTGTTTTTGCTCGTGGTGCTAAAGCTGAAGAAGCTAAAGCAGCAGGTGCAGACTTCGTTGGTGAAGAAGATCTTGTTGAAAAAATCAACGGTGGATGGCTTGACTTTGACGTTGTTATTGCAACACCAGATATGATGGCTGTTGTTGGTCGTCTTGGACGTGTCCTTGGACCACGTAACTTGATGCCAAACCCTAAAACTGGTACAGTAACAATGGATGTTACTAAAGCAGTTGAAGAATCTAAAGGTGGTAAAATTACTTACCGTGCTGATAAAGCAGGTAACGTACAAGCTATCATTGGTAAAGTATCATTTGAAGCAGACAAATTGGTTGAAAACTTCAAAGCCTTTAACGATACAATCCAAAAAGCTAAGCCAGCTACAGCTAAAGGAACTTATGTCACAAACCTTACAATTACAACTACTCAAGGTGTTGGAATTAAGGTTGACGTTAACTCACTTTAATGAAAAGAAAGAAGAGTCTAGGAGGCTCTTCTTTTTATATGGTTTGATCAGAAAAATAATTTTTCCAAAAGCTAAAGATTTTGGGTTTTCACCTACCTAAAAAGGTAATTTTATGATAAAATAGTACAGATAAAATAAGGAGTAAAAAAATGGTAGAACCAAAATATAAGCGTGTTTTAATTAAACTATCGGGTGAAGCTTTGGCAGGCTCTAAAGGAGTTGGCATTGACATCCCTACAGTTCAAGAAATTGCTGCAGAGATTAAAGATGTAAAAGATTCTGGCGTCCAAATTGCTCTTGTTATCGGAGGGGGCAACCTTTGGCGTGGTGAGCCAGCTGCAGCAGCTGGTATGGATCGTGTTCAAGCAGACTATACAGGAATGCTTGGAACAGTGATGAATGCTTTGGTCATGGCTGATGCTCTTCAACGTGAGGGGGTTGACACACGTGTTCAAACTGCTATTCCAATGAATCAAGTAGCAGAGCCTTATGTTCGTGGGCGTGCGCTTCGTCACTTGGAAAAAGATCGTATTGTCATCTTTGCTGCTGGTGTCGGTTCACCTTATTTTTCAACAGACACGACATCTGCTCTTCGTGCGGCAGAAATTGAGGCAGATGCTATCTTGATGGGGAAAAATGGTGTTGATGGAGTCTATAATGACGATCCACGTAAAAATGCAGATGCTTACAAATTTGATGAGTTAACGCATATGGAAGTGTTAAAACGTGGGCTTAAGATTATGGATTCTACGGCAAGTTCTTTGTCTATGGATAATGATATCGATTTGGTAGTCTTTAACTTAAACGAGCCAGGCAACATCAAACGTGTTGTTTTGGGTGAGCATATTGGAACTACCGTAACAAATAATATTTCAGAATAAGGAGTAAGAAATGGCAAACGCTATTATTGAAAAAGCTAAAGAAAGATTCGAGCAATCACATCATGCTCTTGCACGCGAATTTGGAAGCATTCGCGCTGGCCGTGCTAACGCAAGTCTTTTAGATCGTATTCAAGTTGAGTACTATGGTGCCATGACACCACTGAACCAGTTAGCTTCTATCACCATTCCAGAAGCACGTGTTATCTTGATTACGCCATTTGACAAGTCTGTCTTAAAAGAAATCGAACGTGCGATCAATGAGTCAGATTTAGGGATTAACCCAGCAAATGACGGATCAGTTGTTCGTTTGGTTATTCCAGCTCTAACAGAAGAAACACGTCGTGATTTAGCAAAAGATGTGAAAAAAGTTGGGGAAAATGCTAAAGTTGCTATCCGTAATATCCGTCGTGATGCTATGGATGAAGCTAAAAAGCAAGAAAAAAATAAAGAAATCACAGAAGATGAGTTGAAAGCTCTTGAGAAAGAGATTCAAAAAGCTACAGATGAAGCTGTGAAGCATATTGATGGCATGACGGCTAACAAAGAAAAAGAATTGTTAGAAGTCTAAGATCACTTAAAAGTAGAAAATAAAACGAACAACGGGATCGTCCTAGTTAGCGTCAACCAGTTGCTCGTTTTTTTGGGTTTTAAACCAGGGAAAGAAAAAGATGAAAACATTATTAGCAACAGTCCTAACAGGGATGATTACAGATGAAAACAAAACTTATTATTTTGTTCAAAAAGACGGCCTAACCTTTGCGCTTTCTAAAGAAGAAGGAGAGCATCAACTTGGAGATATGGTTCAAGGGTTTGCCTACTCAGATATGAAACAAAAGTTACGTTTAACAACAAAAGAAGTGTCAGCCACTCAAACCACCTATGGTTGGGGACAAGTCACAGAGGTGCGTCGAGATTTAGGAGTCTTTGTAGATACAGGTCTTCCAGATAAACAGGTTGTCGTGTCTTTAGACCTTTTACCTGAGATGAAAGAGTTGTGGCCTAAAAAAGGCGACCAACTTTATGTGCGCTTAGAAGTGGATAAAAAAGAGCGTATCTGGGCTATTCCAGCAGAACTAGAAGTGTTTCAAAAACTGGCAGGAAAAGCCTATGACAATATGCAAAATCAAAATCTTCGTGCTATTGTTTATCGTTTGAAATTAAGTGGTACCTTTGTGTATTTACCAGATAATAATATGCTAGGTTTTATTCACCCTAGTGAGCGTTTTTCTGAGCCAAGACTAGGAGAGGAAGTGACGGCACGTGTGATTGGATTTAGAGAAGTTGATCGTACTTTAAATCTTTCTTTGAAACCACGTTCCTTTGAGATGTTAGAAAATGATGCACAGATGATTTTAACCTACCTTGAGAGTAATGGTGGTTTTATGACTTTAAATGATAAGTCTAGCCCAGAAGACATTAAGGCTACTTTTGGTATCTCTAAAGGTCAATTTAAGAAAGCTTTAGGTGGGTTGATGAAAGCTAAAAAAATTAAGCAAGATCCTTTTGGAACAGAATTAGTCGATTAATGATGCTGGATCAATTTTTAAGGCAAGTTCCAGATGAGCGACGAGAAGCTTTTTTAAAGTTACGTCAAGAAATCATCACCCATTTACCAAAAGGATTTGTGGAGACTGTGGATAAGCGTTTCATTCATTATCAAGTTCCACTTGATTTTTATCCACAAGGTTATCATGTTGGAAAAGATACTCCGCTTCCTTTTTTATCCTTAGCCTCTCAAAAAAATGGTATTTCCCTCTACCACATGGGGCTTTACATGGACAAAGATTTGGAAAATTGGTTCAAAGAAGCTTATCAGTCCCAGGTATCGACAAAACTAGATATGGGAAAATCTTGTGTGAGACTGAAAAATCCAAAGCACATCCCTTTTGCCCTAATGGGAGAGTTAGCCAGCCGATTGACAGTCTCAGATTATATTGCCTTGTATGAAAAAAACCATCTAAAAAATCAGAATCAGCAGTCTTAAGGATATGTCAAACCTAGTTTAGCATTTTACCTATTTGATTTTTCTGACAAGAATGCGGAAATATGGTATAATGCTAAAAAATTTGAAGGAGTCTGGTCTATGGAAAGAGCGATTTTTGCAGGTGGTTGTTTTTGGTGCATGGTAAAACCTTTTGAAACATTGGAGGGAATTTTGTCTGTTCGGTCAGGTTACACAGGTGGACATGTGGAAAACCCCACTTATGAACAGGTCTGTACAAAGACTACAGGTCATACAGAAGCTGTGGAAATCATTTTTGATCCAGAAAAAATTTCGTATGCCGATTTGGTGGAAATCTATTGGGCGCAAACTGATCCAACGGATGCTTTTGGCCAGTTTGAAGATCGTGGAGATAATTATCGACCAGTTATTTTTTATACTTCAAAAGAGCAAAAGCGTATTGCAGAAGAATCAAAGTTAGCATTAGAAGCGTCTGGTCGATTTGATCGACCTCTTGTGACCAAGATAGAGCCTGCTTGTCCATTTTATGTGGCAGAGGATTACCATCAGGCCTTTTATCGTAAAAATCCAGAACGTTATGCTTTATCGAGCCAACGTCGTCGAGAATTTCTAGAGAGGAAGTGGCAATGAGAAAATCTTTTTATACTTGGCTAATGACGCAACGTAATCCCAAAAGTCATGCCCCTGTAGCCCTTTTAGCTGACCATGTTTTTTCAGAATATGACTTTCCAAAACAAAGTGATGATTTTGACGAAGTGAGTCGATTTTTAGAAGAGAAAGCCAGTTTTTCTTTTCCGATGAGTGATTTTGATCAGATTTGGGAAGAGTATTTAGCCCATTAAGCCCAGAGAAAATCTCCGATTTGAGAGATTTTTTTGTTATAATAGAGTAAGTGATTTAGACTAAAGGAGTTTGGCTTTGCAAAATTATTCTATCGATGTCATCTTGAAGCATCCTGATGACGTCTTAAGTTTATTTGGAACAAATGAACGTCATTTAAAATTGATTGAGGCTGAACTAGGAGTGACCATTCATGCCAGAGTGGAGCGTGTTCAGATTATCGGCTTAGAGGAACAAGATGTTGAGATGGCTAGACAGGTTATTGAAGCCTTGCTTGTTTTGGTTAGTCGTGGGATGTTGATTGGGACTGCAGATGCCGTGACGGCGATTTCAATGGCTAAAAACCATGAGATTGATAAGTTTGTTGCCCTTTATGAAGAGGAAATTATTAAAGATTCGTATGGCAAGCCGATTCGTGTTAAGACCTTGGGGCAAAAAGTTTATGTGGATAGTGTCAAAAACCATGATATTGTTTTTGGGATTGGCCCAGCAGGAACAGGCAAGACCTTTTTAGCGGTCACCTTGGCGGTTACAGCACTCAAACGTGGACAGGTCAAACGGATTATTTTAACACGTCCAGCCGTTGAAGCAGGAGAAAGTCTAGGTTTTCTACCAGGTGATCTAAAGGAAAAAGTTGATCCTTATCTTCGCCCCGTCTATGATGCCCTTTATCAGATTTTAGGAAAAGAGCAAACTAATCGTTTGATGGAGCGAGAAATTATCGAGATAGCTCCTCTAGCATATATGCGTGGTCGAACCTTGGAAGATGCTTTTGTTATTTTAGATGAAGCGCAAAATACCACTATTATGCAGATGAAGATGTTTTTGACGCGTCTTGGTTTTAATTCTAAGATGATTGTGAATGGGGATGTTAGTCAGATTGATTTACCAAGAAATGTAAAGTCTGGTTTAATTGATGCTAAAGAAAAGTTAAAAGGAATTACGCAAATTGATTTTGTTCACTTTTCAAGTAAGGACGTTGTTCGTCACCCTGTTGTAGCAGCGGTTATCAATGCCTATGAAACTTCTAGTGCAGATAGACCTGACAAGGCTAGTTTTGAAACGATTGGCCAGCTAGGAAATGATCAAAAATAATGAGCATCAGGTGGCAGTAAGCTAAGGGGCTCTAAATGAAATTAAAGATTTGTCAATTGTTAAGAAAAGAGGCGTTAGGCTAACAAGATAAAGGCTGGAGTGACTATTTCAGCCTTTTTATGCTATAATAGGGTAAATGAAACTGTGAAAGAAGATTAAGTAATGTATATTGAATTAATAGATGAAACAGGGCAGCTTTCTGAAGAGATGAAGCAACAGACCTTAGATATACTGAATTTTGCTGCAGAAAAAACTGGCAAAGAAGATAAAGAGATGGCAGTGACGTTTGTGACTAACGAGCGTAGCCATACCCTAAACCTAGAATATCGTGATACGGATCGCCCAACAGATGTGATCAGCCTAGAATATAAACCAGAAGTTCCCATCACATTTGATGAGGAGGATTTAGCGGATAACCCAGACTTACTTGAGATGATGTCAGAGTTTGATAGCTATATTGGTGAGTTATTTATTTCGATTGATAAGGCACGAGAACAGGCGAAAGAGTATGGTCATAGTTTTGAGCGAGAGATGGGCTTTTTAGCGGTTCATGGCTTTTTACATATCAATGGTTATGATCACTATACACCTGAAGAAGAAAAAGAGATGTTTGGTTTACAAGAAGAGATTTTAACTGCCTATGGACTTACGCGACAATAATCCACAAAAGAAGTGGAAAAATAGAAATTTATCAGATAGCCTAGAGTTTGCCATCACAGGGATTTTTACGGCCTTTAAAGAAGAACGTAATATGAAAAAGCATGCTATATCAGCTGTTTTGGCTGTGATAGCAGGCTTGATTTTTCGTGTGTCAGCTGTAGAGTGGCTATTTTTATTAAATAGTATTTTTTTAGTGATCACGTTTGAAATCATTAATTCAGCTATTGAAAATGTTGTGGATTTGGCATCAAATTACCATTTTTCTATGCTGGCAAAAAATGCTAAAGACATGGCAGCAGGTGCGGTACTGGTGGTTTCAGGTTATGCCTTTATCACGGGGCTTATTATTTTTGTGCCGAAAGTTTGGACGCTATTGTTTGGATAAAGAGAATGTTATAAAGACCTGAGATGTGGTCTTTTATCAGTATGTTCTTGTTTTTTAGAGAAAGGAAGAACCATCAAAGCGAATAAGTATTTGATGGACGTGGTATTTTAGATGGTATTTAAATCTGGTTTTGTGGCGATTTTAGGTCGTCCTAATGTTGGGAAATCTACATTTTTAAATTATGTGATGGGACAAAAAATTGCCATCATGAGTGACAAGGCGCAGACAACGCGTAATAAAATTATGGGAATCTATACCACTGCTGAGGAGCAGATTGTGTTTATTGATACTCCTGGCATCCACAAACCTAAGACTGCACTAGGTGATTTTATGGTGGAGTCTGCTTATAGTACATTGCGTGAAGTGGATACGGTTATTTTTATGGTGCCCGCTGATGAAGCACGAGGAAAAGGTGATGACATGATCATCCAGCGCTTAAAAGCAGCTAAGGTCCCTGTTATCCTAGTTATTAATAAAATTGATAAGGTCCATCCAGATCAATTATTAGAGCAGATTGATGATTTTAGAAGTCAAATGGACTTTAAAGAGATTGTTCCTATCTCTGCCACTCAGGGAAATAATGTCAATCGTTTGATGGAGATCTTATCTGATCATCTCGAAGAAGGTTTTCAGTATTTCCCAGAAGATATGATTACGGATCATCCAGAGCGTTTTTTAGTGTCTGAGATGATTCGAGAAAAAGTGCTCCATCTGACCCAGCAAGAAGTGCCCCACTCTGTTGCAGTTGTGGTAGATTCCATGAAGCGTGATGAAGAGACTGATAAGGTTCATATCCGTGCGACGATTATGGTTGAGCGTGATAGTCAAAAAGGCATTATCATCGGTAAAGGTGGCGGTATGCTTAAAAAGATTGGTTCTATGGCACGTCGAGATATTGAAATCATGCTAGGTGATAAGGTTTTTCTTGAAACTTGGGTTAAGGTGAAGAAAAATTGGCGAGATAAAAAGTTAGATCTTGCTGATTTTGGTTATAACGAAAAGGAATATTAGAAAGAGAACGTGCTCTCTAAAATGAACTTGATAGCTTGTTCATGTCATCCATGCTTGACGAGTCAGAATGAGTAAAATGAGGTGAAGTGACGTGCCAGAATTACCTGAGGTCGAAATTGTAAAACAAGGTTTAAATCAACAGATTAGAGGTTGTCGCATTAAAGCGGTGCATCTGACTTATGCAGGTATTGTTAAGTCTGATGTGAAAACCTTTCAAACTACACTTGTGGGTTTAACGATTTTAGAGGTGAAACGTCGTGGGAAATACCTGATTTTTGATTTTGGTGATGTGGCTATGGTTTCGCATCTTCGCATGGAAGGAAAGTATTTTCTGTTAAAAAACGGGGAGTCTGCTAACAAGCATTGTCATGTTTTTTTCGAGCTTGATAGTGGACTGCGCTTGGTCTATCAAGATGTGCGAAAGTTTGGGACTATGGAAGTCATGGCAACAAATGAGTTGCCAAGCTATTTTCAAAAAAAGCATATTGGTCCAGAACCAACAGAAGAGGATTTTTTGTTAGGTCCATTTCAAAAAGCGCTGGCTTCTTCATCAAAGAAACTTAAACCCTATCTTTTAGAGCAAAGCTTAGTGGCAGGACTAGGGAATATCTATGTAGATGAGGTCTTATTTGCCGCTAAACTTCATCCCGAACGCCTCAGTAAAACCTTGTCACCTCTAGAGGTAAAAATCTTGCGGAAAGAGATTATCCGTATCTTACAGTTAGGGATTGAAAAAGGTGGCTCAACTATTCGGACTTATCAAAATGCTTTTGGTGATAATGGCACGATGCAAGACTACCATCAGGTTTATGATAAGCTCGGTCAACCTTGTCCTAGGTGTGCAAGCCCCATTGAAAAAATAAAAGTAGGAGGAAGAGGGAGTCATTTTTGTCCCTCTTGTCAGCAACTATGAAATCAACACTCATTGGACTTACAGGGGGGATTGCTTCTGGAAAATCAACGGTTACGACTATCTTACGAGAGAAAGGTTATCTCGTCATTGATGCGGACCAGTTGGTCCATGATCTCCAAAAACAAGGTGGGCACCTGTATCAAGCCCTTGTAGAAGCTTTTGGTGATGAGATTTTGTTGCCATCAGGGGAACTTGATCGTCAAAAGTTAGCACAGTTAATTTTTTCAAGTCCTTTTCATCAAGAAAAGTCAGCTCGTCTTCAAGATCGTATCATTCGTCAAGCATTATGGGATGAAAAGGAAAGAGCTTTAAAAGAGCATTCCCTTGTTTTTATGGATATTCCCCTTTTGTTTGAAAAAGATTTTGGAGAGTGGTTTGATGTGATTTGGCTGGTCTATGTCGATCACGAAAGCCAAGTGAAACGCTTGATGAAGCGCAATGGTTTTTCAAAAGAAGAGGCTCTCAAACGCTTATCTTTTCAGATGCCTCTAGAAGATAAGAAAGTCTTAGCAGATGAGGTGATTGACAATAGAGGCGATCTTGTGCAATTAGAAAATCAAGTGAAAGCTCTGCTTTTGCAACTTTTAGAAAGGAAGAAGGATTAGACCTTGCGTGTTAAAATTAACCTCAAGTGTTCAGAATGTGGGAGTAAAAACTACCTCACCAGTAAAAATAAACAAAATCATCCTGAAAAAATTTCAGTGCCTAAATACTGTCCCAAGGAAAGAAAAGTAACCCTTCACCTTGAAAGTTAATCTAATTTATGATAGACTACTAAGGACGATAGTGGAGGGAAATAATATGTACGATTTATTACTGACATCACTTTTGGTTTTATCAGTGATTTTAATTATTGCAATCTTTATGCAACCTCAAAAAAATCCAAGTAGTAATGTCTTTGATAGCTCTGGCTCAGAAGCACTTTTTGAACGAACAAAAGCACGTGGTTTTGAAGCTGTGATGCAACGTTTTACAGCAATTTTGGTATTTTTGTGGTTGGCGATTGCTTTGGCACTTGCCGTATTATCAAGTAGATAAGAAGTGGGCTCTGACTATGTCTGGCTCATTTTTTTTCAGAATTGAAAGGAAAAAATGAAAGAAGATATTTTAAACTATTTAAAAGAAGAAGGGAAATCTAGCGTTGATGATCTTGCTAAAGCCTTAGATTTAGCGAGTTCAACGGGCTTTCGTGATCTAATTAAGACGATTTCATCTATGGAAAGTAAGGGGTTGATTTCCTTTGATGACAATGGCGATATTTCTCTGAAAGAGAAAAAGTCTAAAAAAGAAGAAGTGACTCTTCAAGGGATCTTTCGAGCAAATAAAGCAGGTTTTGGTTTTGTGTCCATTGATGATGCTGAGGAAGATCTCTTTGTAGGAAGAAATGATGTGGGGCATGCGATTGATGGAGATACTGTTGAAGTTGCCATCAAAAAAGTGGCCAATCGTTTAAACGGCACAGCTGCGGAAGCCCGTGTGGTTAGAATTGTGGACCATGCCTTGAAAACGGTGGTAGGAAAATTTGTCTTAGATGACGAAAAGCCTAAGTATGCAGGTTACATCAAGAGTAAAAATCAAAAAATTACACAGAGAATCTATATTAGAAAAGAACCTGTTGTTTTAGATGGCACAGAGATTATTAAGGTTGATATTGAAAAATATCCCACTAAAAAGCATGATTATTTTGTTGGAGCTGTTCGGGACATCATCGGTCACCAAGGTGATACAGGAATCGATGTGTTAGAAGTTCTAGAGTCTATGGATATTGTCTCAACTTTCCCTGATGCTGTTCTTGCTGAAGCTAATCAAGTACCAGATTATCCCCTTGAAAAAGATTATATGGGGCGCGTTGATCTGAGAGAAGAGGTAACCTTTACTATCGATGGAGCAGATGCTAAAGATTTAGATGATGCTGTCCATATCAAAAGCTTAGAAAATGGCAATATGGAGTTAGGTGTTCATATCGCAGATGTTTCTTATTATGTGAAGGAAAATTCAGCACTAGACCATGAAGCTCTGGCGCGTGGGACCAGTGTCTATGTGACTGATCGTGTTGTTCCCATGCTTCCTGAGCGTCTGTCAAATGGTATTTGCTCGCTTAATCCCAATGTTGATCGCCTAACTCAGTCAGCTATTATGGAAATTGATCATCATGGGCGCGTGGTGAATTACCAGATTACTCAAACGGTGATTAAGACGAGTTTTCGGATGACTTATAGTGACGTCAATAAAATCTTAGCTGGTGATGAGGCTTTGACGGTGCAATATGAAACGATTGTACCTAGTCTTCATCTGATGGCAAAATTGCATCAGATTTTAGAGAAGATGCGTGAAAAACGTGGCGCCTTAAATTTTGATACCTCAGAAGCTAAGATTATTGTCGATGATAAGGGGCGGCCAGTGGATATAAAGCTCAGACAGCGTGGTGTGGCAGAGCGGATGATTGAGTCCTTTATGCTAGCGGCAAATGAGTGTGTGGCAGAGCATTTTGCTAAGAAAAATCTTCCCTTTATTTATCGTATTCACGAGGAGCCAAAGGCTGAAAAGTTACAAAAATTTATCGATTATGCGAGTGTTTTTGGGATGAAAGTCCAAGGAACAGCCAATAAAGTGACACAAGGGGCACTTCAAGACTTTATGAAAGCACTTGAAGGACAACCAGGTAGTGATGTTCTTTCTATGATGTTGTTGCGTTCGATGCAACAAGCTAGATACTCTGAGCACAATCATGGGCATTATGGTCTCGCTGCAGAATTTTACACTCACTTTACTAGCCCTATTCGTCGTTATCCTGATCTATTAGTCCACCGTATGATTCGTGAGTACAACCAAGTAACAGCTGAGAAGATTGAGCATTTTCATCACCGTATTCCAGAGATTGCCAAGGAAACCTCAAGCTTAGAAAGACGTGCTATTGATGCAGAGCGCGTGGTTGAGGCTATGAAAAAAGCTGAATATATGGAAGAGTTTGTTGGACAAGAGTTTGAAGGTGTGGTTTCAAGTGTGGTGAAGTTTGGTCTTTTTGTCGAGTTGCCAAACACGATTGAAGGGCTTATTCACATTACAAATCTCCCAGAATATTATCATTATAATGAGCGTATGATGTCACTAGAAGGTGAAAAGTCAGGAGTCGTCTTTAGAGCTGGTCAACAGATCAAGGTACAATTAACCAAAGCAGATAAAGAAACAGGAGACATTGACTTTATATATCTTCCTAGTGAGTATGATGTCGTTGAAAAATCAGTTCGTAAAGGAAGAGGAAAAGCAAGGAAGTCTGAAAAATCAAAACAAACACATGGTTCAAAGCAAAAAGGAAAATCTTTTTCTAAAGAAAAGAGCAAAAAACCTTTTTATAAAGAGGCCATGAAGAAAGGAGGAAAGCATGGTAAAGGGTCAAGGAAACGTCGTCGCTCAAAATAAAAAAGCAAGACATGACTATACGATTGTGGATACCTATGAAGCAGGAATTGTACTGACAGGAACTGAAATAAAAAGTGTTCGTGCAGCTCGTATAACTTTGAAAGATGGCTTTGCTCAGATTAAAAATGGAGAAGCTTGGTTAAATAATGTCCACATTACCCCTTATGAGCAAGGCAATATTTGGAATCAAGATCCAGATCGTACCAGAAAGCTATTGTTGAAAAAAAGAGAAATTGAAAAACTTTCTAATGAGTTAAAAGGAACTGGTATGACCTTAGTTCCTTTGAAAGTTTATCTGAAAGATGGCTTTGCCAAGGTTCTTTTAGGACTGGCTAAAGGGAAGCATGATTATGATAAACGTGAATCCATTAAACGTCGTGAACTCGATCGTGATATCAAACGTCAGATTAAAGCTTATAATCAGAGATAGCTAATGAGATGACTCAGCCATGCAAGATGTGTGGCTGATTTGTTGTTTTAATCTATCTCTTATTTTTTTAAAAAAACACATTGTTATTAAAATAAATCAAAAATAATACTAAAATTGTTAAATGCGATGCGAATTAGTTGCAAATCCTATATGAAATAGGTAAAATAAATCTGTAAGCTCTGATTCAGGTTGAATTGGAGATTAAAAAAATAAAGGAGCATTACTCAATGTTAGACAAGAAAAAGGCAAAGCTTCGCCGTCAACAAGAAGCCGCAACTGACAAACGTTTCCGTTATTCGATTCGTAAATTTAATGTCGGTGTAGCATCTGTTGCGATTGCAGCTTTTATGTTTTTAGGAGGAGGAGCTGTCGTATCAGCGGATGATACAGCAGTATCAGAGCCACAAACAGCAGCTTCAAGCACAGGAGATAGCAGTAGCACGACTTCAGAAGCCCCAACGGCAACTAGCACAGAAGCTACTTCAACAGCATCAGAAGCTTCAACAAGCTCAGAATCAGCTGCAACAAGTACAGAAGCTACTTCAGCAACATCAGAATCAGCTGCAACAAGTACAGAAGCTACTTCAACAACATCAGAAGCTTCAACAAGCTCAGAAGCAGCAACATCAGAATCAGCTGCAACAAGTACAGAAGCTACTTCAGAAGCAACAAGCACAACAGCTTCAACAGCATCTGAAACAGCAAGTAACACAGCTTCAACACCAACAACTGTTGAAGAGGCAAAAACTGTTCTTGAGCAGGTAATCTCAGAAGCAGAAGTTTTAGCACAAGAAGCTAGCCGTCAAGCAGCAAACTCAACAGAAGATGCTACAGCTCTTCAAACAGCAGCAGAAGCAACAAAATTGGTTGCCACAGAGGCAACAGTGACATTTAACAATGCGCTTGCAACATTTGACGAAGTTAACGCACAAATCACAGCTGTTCGTACAAATGTTGAAGCACTTGCTTTGGAATTGCGTAAGTACTTTGTCAATGGTGATATTGTAGCATTGTTGGATACGACAACATCTACTGATGGCACCACAACTATTGATACTTCAAACGCAAATTCTGTCTACTATGCACAAGATGGTGTGTGGGACATCCCAGATCCTGTGAAAGCTGCAAACTCAGGTCTTCCGGTAGCAGACCAAGAAGCAGTAATCACAGAAGGAAATAAGAATATCCCTGATGGTTATATTGCCGATCAAGATGCTAATCGCGATACCTTCTTGATACTTAATCTGGATACAGTAGCAGGTGATGATCAAGGGTTCAATGACTGGGCTGGTAAAAACTACTATATCACTTTCTCAGTTTCAACCGATAAGGCTGAACGTGAAGCGAATGATGTAGTTTATGCAAAATTAGTTGAGAAAACTGATAGCGGAAGTACGGTTGTTAACACTATTGAGTTGAAACCAGGAGAAAAAAATAACTTTGATGAGTTGAAAGTTCTTGAAACTGCTGCACGCCCAGTTACTTATGGATTTACTTACACTGTTCAAACTGCTAATGGTGGAACTACCAGAAACATTGCTTTGAGCAATAGTAATGGTAATAACCGAAATGCCATTGTTTACAGTAAATTGGAATCAAGTCGTGTAGGTATTCCATTTACAGAAACAACATTCCTTGTAGCAGGTTCAACTACTCAAACGACTTCTTACTTTGTTAAAGAAAATGCAGCAACTGGTCGCGTTCGTGAATTGTTGGCAAAACACACTCAAACAGGTGGTTTGACTGGTGATGCCTTCCATATCGCAGGTGCTATCGACTTTGATAACTATGAATTGATTGAGTCAGAACTTCCTACAGTAACTTCCGGTACATTAGCTTCTGACTATGTGGTTGGTACACAGTACGTTGTCCTTCGTGGTAACTGGAATGAAGCACGTATGATTACAATCACGGATGTAGATGGTTCTATTCAAATCCAAACCTACATGTTGGATCCAAACAATCCAGATTGGGCAACTTTCTATAAGAATAATATGAACAATGCAACTATCTCAGACTTCCCTGAGTATTTCAAGTTGATGTTCACAACAGAAGTTATCGCCCCTCAAGGTTATAACTCAAAAGAAGGAACGTTCTCTTCTAAGTTTTATGAAGCAGATAAGTTAGTTCTTGAAAGCACTGAGATTCAAGTCCTAGATGCCAATGGTGATGTGCTAGGTACTTTGAGTGATGATAAGACAACAATCAAGACTACTTCTGGTGCAACTATTTCAGTTGCAAGCACCACAGATACCATGGTAACTGGTAAGGATGGTACGATTTACACTGTTAATTACAACAAAATCTACAAGACAGATGCAGATGGCAACTATGTAGATGCAGATGGTAATGTGCTTACACCTATCATTTGGGACTATTCGAAGCCAAATAATGAGTTTGTACCTGGAATCTATCAAGATGGGAAAACGGGAGTTGATGGAATTACCATTTCGACAGGTCCACTTTCAGCAACAGAGCATCCAGAAGGTGTCCTTTACTTCGGTTATAACTATCACACGTCAACAACTGAGACTCGTTTGACAGATAGTGAAACAGATACACGTTGGGATGTCGGTGGTCTTGAGCAAACCTTACGTAATGCTAACACTAAGAACGAACAACACGTACGTTACTGGTACACTGAAAAAGGTGGCGTAGAAGTTTACTACATCACTGAAGATGGTACAGTCCTTACAGACTTCACAGCTGCAGATGGTTCTACAGTTGCTGATAAGAATGTTGTTGTAGGTCATGGCGATACAGATTCAGCTTACGATACAACATCAGTTCGTTACGAAAGTATCACTGCTGCTGACGGTACAGTTTACTACTATAAAGAAATTGATACCACAGCTGCAAACCTTCACCCAGTTGTAGATGACACCACTGATACAGATTATCGTGCAAATGAGAAAATTGATGCAGAAACTGGAACCATTAAAACAGATACTGTTAAACAATTAACTTATGTCTACGAAAAAGCTGGTTCAGTCAACGTTAACTATGTTGATACAGATGGTAACCCACTTCAAGCACCAGTAGCAGATGTGACAAATGGTCAACCAGGATCAGATTATGATACAGCTGACAACAAACCAGAAACAATTACAGCTGCAGATGGCACAGTTTACTTCCTAGCCCCAGCTGCTGACTACGCTGTTGGTACAGTTTCAGACGATAACAACTTGACTGCAGCTGGTAACGGTACTGCAACAGGTGTTGATACAACAACTGGTACAGTTGAGTCTGGTGCTACAAAAGAGATTACATACGTTTACCAAAAAGGTGGCGATGTTATTGTTCACTATGTTGATGAAAATGGTAACCCAATCTCAGGATTAACAGATGCTGGTACTCAAACAGATAGTACTGTAACAGATACTGCTTACACTAAAGCAGGCACAGGCTACGATACTACTGACCTTAAACCTAATACAATCACAACCGCTGATGGTAAAATCTATCAACTTGTTCCAGCCGCGACACAAGGTGATGAGACTGGTGAAGTTGTTGCTGGTGAAACACAAGAAATTACTTATGTTTACAAGTTGGTTGAAGGTGATGTTATTGTTCATTACGTTGATACTGAAGGTAACACAATTTCATCTGATGTGACGGATACACCAACGTCTGACACAGGTACAGACTACAACACAACTGATAACAAACCAGAGAAAATCGTTAACGATGAAACTGGAGATGTCTACTACTACAAAGAAGTTAAAGCTGGTGACAATGAAACTGGTAAAGTTGTAGAAGGTACAACTGAAGTTACTTACATCTATGAAAAAGCTGGTAGCGTTAATGTTAACTATGTTGATACAGATGGTAACCCACTAATTGCCCCAGTTGCGGATGTGACGGATGGTAAACCAGGTTCAGACTATGACACTCTTGTTGATAACAAACCTGAAACAATTGCTACAGCAGATGGCAAATTGTACCGACTTGTTCCAGCAGGAACTTACAACGTAGGTACAGTTTCAGACGATAACAACTTGACAGCAGCTGGCAACGGTACTGCAACAGGTGTTGATTCAGTAACAGGTACAGTTGAAGCAGGTACAACAAAAGAAATCACTTACGTTTACGAAGAAGTGAAAGGTGACGTTGTCGTTGAGTACTACGATACAGATGGTAATGTCATCGCTACAACTGTAGTTGATACACCAACATCATCAACAGGTACACCATACAACACCTTGGATCAAAAACCAGCAACAATCACAACAGCAGACGGTACAGTTTACTACTACAAAGAAGTGAAATCAACTTCAGCAGCTGAAGATGGTACTGTTGTAGAAGGTACAACAACTGTTCAATACGTTTATGAAAAAGCTGGCTCTGTTAACGTTAACTATGTTGATACAGATGGTAATCCAATTCAAGCACCAGTAGCTGACGAAACAAACGAAAAAGCTGGTACTGAGTACACTACAGCTGATAACAAGCCAACAACTATCACAACAGCAGATGGTAAGACTTACAAACTTGTTCCAGCAGGTACTTATAACGTTGGTACAGTTTCAGATGATAACAACTTGACTTCAGTTGGTAATGGTACTGCAACAGGCGTTGATTCAACAACAGGTACAGTTGAAGCAGGTACAACAAAAGAAATCACTTACGTTTATGAAGAAGTGAAAGGTAACGTTGTTGTTAACTACATCACAACTGACGGTACAGTGATCAAGCAACCAGTTGAAGACACACCATCTACATCAACAGGTACACCGTACGACACAACAGACCACAAACCAACAACAATCACAACAGAAGACGGTAAGACATACCGTATCGTGCCAACTCTTACACAAGGTAACGAGACTGGTGACGTTGTAGAAGGTACAACATCAATCACTTATGTATACGAAGAAGTGAAAGGTGACGTTGTAGTTGAGTACTACGATACAGAAGGTAACTTGATTTCAGGTCTATCTGACTCAGGTGAAGCTGTAGATACTAAAGAAGTTGATACCCCATCAACATCAACAGGTACAGCATACAACACTGATGAAGACCACAAACCAAACACCATCACAACAGCAGACGGTACAGTTTACTACTACAAAGAAGTGAAAGACACTTCAGCTTCAACAACAGGTGAAGTTGTAGAAGGTACAACAACTGTTCAATACGTTTACGAAAAAGCTGGAAATGTTATCGTTCACTACATCACAGAAGATGGAACAGTGATCAAGGCTACTGTAACAGACGAAGAAAACGCTGAACCAGGTAAGTCTTACACAACAACAGATAACAAACCAACAGAGATTGTTACAGAAGATGGTTCACGTTATGTCTTGATTCCGTCTAAGACAATTGGTACAGAAGATGGTTCAGTAGAAGCTGGTAAGACAATTGAGATTACTTATGTGTATAAGAAAGTCGCTAACTGGGTTCCACAAATTCCTGCAACACCAGAGAATCCAACTCCAGTTAACCCAGTAATCCCTTACCCATTCGATCCAACTAACCCAGATAAGCCAATTGATCCAACAACACCTTACCCAGGTGGTGAAGTTCCATCAATTCCACACGTTCCAGGCTACACACCAGTAGATCCTAAGACCAACGAACCATTGAAACCAGTTGATCCAACAGATCCAAACAAGGGTTATGTGCCACCAACTCCAGACGAGTCAGGTATCGACACACCAATCCCTTACGTTCAAAACGGTAATGTTGTGGTGAACTATGTGACTGAAGATGGTACAGTCATTAAGGCATCTGTTCAAGACGAAACAGACGCTCCAGCAGGTAAGTCTTATGACACAACTGACAACAAGCCAAACACTATCACTACAGAAGATGGTACAACTTATGAGCTTGTTCGTGTGGAAGGTTCAGAAACAGGTACAGTTGAAGGTGGTAAGACTACTGAAGTAACTTACGTTTACCGTAAAGTAGAAACACCTGCTAAGAAGGTTGTAACAAACCACGTTGACGAAGACGGTAACCCAATTGCACCGCAAGAAGAAGGTACAACACCTAACAAGTCAATCCCAGGTTATGAGTTCACAGGTAAGACTATTACAGATGAGAATGGTAACACTACTCACATCTACCGTAAAGTTGTTACTCCTGTTGACCCAACTGACCCAGTTACCCCAGAAGATCCAACAGATCCAGTAACACCAGTTACTCCTGTTGATCCAAAAGCTCCAGTTCAGCCAGGTGTTCCAGTTAAACCAGAAACACCAGCTAAACCAGGTGCTCCTGCTAAGCCAGAAGCACCAGCTAAACCAACTTATGTTGCAGAAACTCTTCCAAACACAGGTGAAGATAACTCAGCATCTGTTGCAGCTATGGGAGCAAGCATGATCCTTGCATCACTTGGACTTGCTGCAAAACGTCGTCGTAAAGAAGACTAATTGTAACAATAAAAAGAGGCATATTGTCTCTTCAGAATGAAGACAAACATCTCGATTGATGTTTGTCTTTTTGGCTCTTTGTCAACTGTAGTGGGTAGATGAAAAGGGCTCTTTGTCAACTGTAGTGGGTAGATGAAAAGCTAACACCTAGAGAGGACGAACTTCGTTCTCTCTTTCTTTATGTTCAAGCCAATCAAAATCCGTTTTTTAAAGTTTTCAAAGTTCCTGAAAC
>NZ_JBRUDG010000017.1:0-33953 GCF_053203725.1 Streptococcus porcorum
CAAACTCTCATTAAAAAAGTTTGAGCTCACGCTCTTCTTGTCATCGCTGACTTATTGTTTCTTGACAGGTTACTTTCGTAACCCTGCACGTTTGGTTCGTCTTGTTCAGTTTTCAAAGGTCTTTGTCACTCTCTCGCGACAACTATATTAGTATAGCATGATAATTGATGGATTGTCAACACTTTTTTTATAAAAAATAAAATTTCTTGAAAATACTATCTAATTTCTCTACAAGCGAAATACCTCATCGCATCAATTTATATAAAATCTGACCCTTATTACACTTACTACCAAAAGAAAAGGGATTTTCCAGTCATTAATGTTTTTTAAAAAAAATAGAGGACAAAGTCTGTCCTCTATTTTTGAATGGTGATTTTACTGTTTTTGACTATCATAGCATTCCGATATTCCTTTTAAGAAATACCTTGGCTTGCTAACTCTTTTTTATATTGTTCTGCTTCTGCAACTGTTGAAAGTACAAAATGACCTGGTTGAATTTCATGCATTTCTCTTTCTTGACCATCCAATTCTGCAGTAGGGTCATAAATCTGATGAACTCTTGTACGCTCAATTTCTGGGTCTGGTTCAGGAATCGCAGATAAGAGACTCTTAGTATAAGGATGAATCGGATGGTTATAAACGTCATCTGATGTCCCTACTTCAAGAAGTTTCCCCCAGTGCATAACCCCTATACGATCCGAAATATATTTGACCATTGATAAATCATGGGCAATAAACAAATAGGTTAATCCTTGTTCTCTTTGTAATTCCTGCATTAAATTGACAACTTGAGCTTGAATAGAGACGTCCAAAGCTGAAATCGGTTCATCTGCAATAATGAATTTAGGTTCCACTGCTAGCGCACGTGCAATCCCTATCCTTTGCCTTTGTCCTCCAGAAAATTCATGTGGGTAGCGAGTGAGATGATCTTTGTTAAGACCAACTAAATCTAGCAACTCCTCTACTCGCTTTTCACGCTCTGCTTTAGAAGCTGCGAGTTTGTGAATATCTAGCCCTTCTGCCACAATATCTCGTATTTTCATTCGACCATTTAAACTAGCTTGAGGGTCTTGAAAAATCATCTGGGCATCTTTTCGAAATTCTTTAAGTTCTTTCCCTTTTAAATTAGAGATTGTTTTTCCTGAAAAATCGATTTCACCACCATCGATATCGTATAATTTTAAAATAGCACGCCCAACAGTCGTTTTCCCTGAACCTGATTCCCCCACCAGTCCAAAAACTTCTCCCTCATAAATATCAAAACTAACATTATTAATCGCTTTAACTTCGTTAGATTTTCCTTTATTGAAAGTGAGGGATACATTTTTAAGTTCTACTAACTTTTTTCGACTATCTGTCATCTTAAGCTTCTCCCTTCATCTTTTTCCATTTTTCCCAACGTTTTAATATCGGAGTAGGCGGTGTCACTTTTGGCGCTCTCTCATCTAATAACCAAGTAGCGGCATAATGAGTCTCTGATACTTTAAAAAAAGGTGGTTCTTTCTCATGGTCAATATCCAAGGCAAAGGCATTTCGAGCTGCAAAAGCATCACCTTTGGGTGGATTTAATAAATCTGGTGGCGTTCCTGGAATAGACTGTAAGCTACCTGATACCGTGTCGGTTGTAGGCATTGAATTGAGCAAGCCCCAAGTATATGGATGCTGAGGATTATAAAAAACTTCATCAACTGTCCCATACTCAATAACTTTCCCCGCATACATGACGGCTACACGATCTGCCATTCCAGCCACCACTCCTAAATCATGAGTGATAAAAATAATGGAGGAATCTGTTTCTTTCTGGATCTGCTTCATCAAATTAAGGATTTGAGCTTGAATGGTAACATCTAAAGCGGTTGTTGGTTCATCTGCAATCAAAATCTCTGGATTAGTTGCTAGAGCAATTGCAATAACTGCCCGTTGGCGCATTCCGCCAGACCATTGATGTGGATAATCATCAATATGCTCTTCAGCATTTGGAATTCCCACATTTTTCATAATCTGTAATGCTCGTTCTAAGGCAACTTTCTTATCAACTTTTTCATGCTTAATAATTGGTTCTGCAATTTGCATCCCAATTTTCATTGTAGGATCTAAACTGGTCATTGGATCTTGGAAAATCATTGCAATTTCATTTCCTCGAATCTCCACCCAGTCTTCTTCTTTTAGGGCATTAAGATTCCGTCCTTTAAACTGTATATCTCCTGTAATTTCAGCATTTTTAGCAGAGAGACCCATTAAAGTACGAGTTGTCACAGATTTCCCTGAGCCTGACTCTCCTACAATTGCAAGGGTTTCTCCTTTATTAAGATGGAAGTTGACATCACGAATGGCTCGAACTTCACCTGCATAGGTATGAAAACTAACATGAAGATTATTGACTTCTAAAATTTTTTCTTGACTCATTCCACTCCCCCCTTAGTCTTGACTTGATTTAGGATCAAAGGCATCACGTAAACCATCTCCTAAAAGAATGAAGGCTAAAGAAATCAACACCAATGCCACTGATGGTAAAATAATTTGATATGGATAATATTGTAAATTTTCAATAGAATCAGAAATTAAGGTTCCAAGTGAGGCAACAGGTGGTTTTACACCAAGGTTAATAGCAGATAGCACCGCCTCGTACATGATTGCAGATGGCACTGTCATCATCACTTGTACAATGATAATTCCTGAAATATTAGGTAGGATATGTTTAAAAGCAATCACAGGACCAGACTCACCTAGTGAGCGGGCTGCTAATACAAACTCTCGCTCCCTATAAGACAAGGTCATATTGCGGACTTGACGTGCCATAGACGTCCATCCTGTCAGTCCAATAGACAAGACGATAGAGAAAATTCCATTTCCGAGTAATAGACCTAGCATGGTAACAATAATCAAATTAGGAACAGACGAAATGATTTCGATAATCCTTTGCATTACTAGGTCGGTTTTTCCACCAACATAACCAGAAATTAAGCCATAAATCACACCTATAGACAAGTCGATAAGAGTTGCTGCAATCGCAACTAAAAGCGAAATACGTACCCCTACGATAATACGTTTCCCTAAGCTACGTCCTAAACTATCTGTTCCGAATAAAAAACGTTCTCCATCTGGTACAGATTGATCTGCATAAACATCTGACACATAGTCCGATCCAGGTGTTTGTAATTTGCCATCCCAACCTGGAAGATTGAAGGCGCTTTTAGGTGGTAAATTACCATAGGTTGCTACCTTATCGGGATCAAAAGCATTAGCAGATTTTTGTGGCACAAAAATGGTTGAAGCTAGTGAAAACAAGATAAGCCCCACTAGAAACCACATTGAAATGACTGCTAATTTATTTTTTTTCAAACGTCGCCAAGCATCTTGTAGAAAAGAAAGCGTCGGCTTTTCAATTTTTTCTTGTGTACTTGTATTGCCAACTCCAACAAGTACAAATTTTTCTTTTTTATCTGCCATCATTTCCTCCTACTTCAGACGAACACGTGGATCAACAATACTAGTCACAATATCTGTTAAAAGAATCATTACCATTAACATCAATGAGTAAACAATTGTTGTTCCCATAATAACTGGATAATCTTTGGTTGGGATAGAACTCACAAACTGTTGTCCAATACCTGGAATTGAAAACATGGTCTCAATCAAGACAGATCCTGTCAAAAGATTAGCTGCTAAAGGACCCACCAGTGTCAAAACTGGAATCATTGAGTTTCTATAAGCATGTCGTCTCACAACTTGTCTTTCTGTTAAACCTTTTGCACGCGCTAATTGGATATAATCTGAATTGAGTGTCTCAATCATTTCACTACGTACAAATCGGGTCACTGTAGCAAAGGTTGGAATTCCTAAAGCGATGCTCGGTAAAATTGTTTGTGAAAACGTCCCCCATCCAGATACCGGAAATAGTTGCAAACGATAACCTAAGATATTTAATAAAAAAACAGCTGTTACAAAAGAAGGAATAGAATATCCTAAAGTTGAAATCACACTCAATACGGCATCAATTTTATCATTTTTATGTCTTGCTGAAATCGCACCAACGACTATTCCTGTTACAAGACCAAATAACAGAGCTTGAAGACCTAGTTGAGCAGAAACACCTAAGCGTTGTGAGATTAACATACTAACCGGTTGGTTGGCATATTGATAACTTGTTCCAAAATCACCTTGCAAGATATCTGTTAAATATTTTAGGTATTGTTGCCAAACAGGCTTATCTAAGCCATATTGTTCACTTAATTGTGCAAGCATTTCTGGTGTCAATTTTGGGTTATTAAAGGGTGTTCCAGGCATCACTTGCATCATAAAAAATGAAACAGTAATGATCACCCATAACGTTATGGATAATATCCCCAAACGTTTCAATATATATTTAATCATATCAATTCCTTTTCTTGATTTTTATTAGGCTTATTTAAGCAAAAACAAGAACTGGCGAAAGCCAATTCTTGCCATTGAAAATCTAACTTATGTGATTAGATTTATTCTTTGTATGCATAAATGTAATCAACATTCAAACCAGTTGTGTTGCGAATAACACCTTTAAGTTTTGGATTTTGGAGCGATTTACCACCACGGAAATAAAGTGGGTTAATATTTGCTTCGTCAAATAACGCTTTTTCCGCTGCTTTATAGTTTTCCGCTGCTTTCACTGTATCTAAAGCATTTGTTGTAATCGCTTCTTTATAAGCTTTATCGTAGGCTGCATTGCTAAATTTACCATCATTATTGGCTGAGTCTGATGTAAACAAACCATAGAAAGTTGATCCTTCTGGATAATCTCCACCCCACAATGAGACAACAATATCAAAGTTCTGTGAACGAGAATCTTGAATGCGTTGCTTAAATGGTACAAATTTTGTCTCAATGGTTAAACCAGGAAGGGCTTTTTGCCATGCTCCTTGAATATATTCAAGAGTTGATTTAGCTGCTGGGGAGTCTGCATCACCTGTAATCGTTAAGGTAACAGAACTTTCGCCGATTTCTTTCAAGCCTTCTTCAAACAACTGTTTAGCTTTTGCTTCATCATAAGTATAACCTGGCGCAACCATTTCTGAAAGATCCTTACCATCTACTTTAGCTAAATCATAAGGTGCCAACCCTGTTGCAGGACGAGAACCAGTTGGTACAACTGTATTGACCAAACCTTCACGGTTTGTAGCTAAGTTCAAGGCTTGACGAATTTTCTTATTAGCTAAAGCTTTATTGGTTCCAGTTTGGTTATATTGCATATAAGCTGTAACTGCTTCTGGGACTGGTACCAAATTTTTATCTTTTTGGTTTGCCTTGTAAGTCGCTGGAGTATTTGAAATATTAGCTGCATCTAGTTGACCTTGTTTATACATTTGAACAGCTGTTTCTGGTTTTTTAACGACTTGGTAGTTAATCGTCTCTGTTTTAACTTTATCTGCGTTCCAATAGTTTTTATTTTTAACCAGTTTGAAGGAGTTGTTTGTTCCATTCCAACCTTCAAAAACATATGGACCTGAATAAATTTGATTTTCAGAAGTTGTTCCATATTTATCGCCAGCTTTTTCCACAAATGATTTTTTCTGTGGAAGGAAACTTGTAAATGAAAGGAAATACTTCATTTGAGGTGATGGCGCAGACAAGGTAAAGATGACTTTATTTCCCTCAGCCTTAACACCAAGTTCATCTAAATTCTTAACAGTTCCTTCGTTAATTTCTTTAGCATTTTTGACATTAGACTCTACTGCAAGATAGGCATACTCTGAAGCTGTCTTAGGATCTAAGATACGTTGCCAAGAATAAACAAAGTCTTCTGCTGTCAAATCAGAACCATCTGACCACTTAAGGCCATCACGAAGAGTAGCTGTATAAGTTAGACCATCTTCTGAAATATCTAACTTTTCTGCCAAATCAGGCACTAATTCTCCTTTTTCGTCAACGCGTAGAAGGTTACCACCTGTATTTCCCAAAATAAGACCTGAATAAGTGTCAGTGTATTTTGAGGTATCTAGTGTTGTAATCTCTGTCGGCATTGAGACATTGATTGCTTTGTCGTCAGATGTTGATTTTCCACCGCAAGCCACTAAGACTGTAGTAGAAACAAGTGCGATAGCACCGAAAGCTAGACGCTTCCATGTTTTTGTTGAAACCATTGTACTGCCTCCCAATAAACTTTTTCTTATAGAAAATTATACCACATTTTTCAAAATGTAAACGGTATTATTCTGAAAATTTTTAGTATTTTTAAAGATTTAACTTTGAAATGGTCAAAAAAGCTGAAATGAGAACATGATCTATTTTATGATATAATGGAGAAGATTGAAAAAAAAGGAAATAAATGATGAAAAAAATAGTACTCTTCTTAACCGTTTTGTTGTCTTCATTTTTAGCAGTATCGGCATCTGCTGACTCATTTGATGTCTCTGCTAAACACGCTATCGCCATTGAGACAACAACTGGAAAAATTCTCTATGAAAAAAAGGCTGAACAAACAGCTCCTATCGCTTCTATTACAAAACTCTTAACCATCTATTTGGTCTATCAAGAAATTGATCAAGGAAATCTAACTTGGGAAACCAAGGTTCCCATCTCAGACTATGCTTACAATCTCACTACTAATTCAGAAGCTAGTAATGTTCCCCTAGAAGCTAGAGAATACACTGTTAAACAACTGGTTACTGCTAGTTTAGTTGCCAGCGCTAATAGCGCTGCCATTGCTTTGGCTGAACAAATCGCTGGGTCCGAACCACAATTTGTGGACAAAATGCGTGCCCAACTAGAAGAATGGGGAATTACAGATTATCAAATCGTTAACGCTTCTGGACTGAACAACGAAGTTTTAGGGGATAATATTTACCCAGGTACAGCCAAGGATGCTGAAAATCGCTTGTCAGCAAAAAGTCTGGCTATTATTGCTCAACATCTCATTACAGAATACCCTGATGTCTTATCTATAACATCAAAACCTACTGCTCAATTTGCTGGAATGACCTTAACATCAACCAACTACATGTTAAAAGATCAACCTTACTACCGAGAAGGAGTGGATGGTCTAAAAACTGGAACAACTGATGCTGCTGGTCAATCTTTCGTTGCCAGTTCGACAGAAAACAATATGTCTATCATCACGGTTGTTCTCAACGCCGATAACTCTGATACCAACGATTTTGCGCGTTTCATTGCGACTAATGAATTACTAAACTACGTTAATTTAAACTATGAAATGACTACCGTTCTAGGAAAAGGTAAGTCCTTTAAAACCAGTCAAGCTACTGTTGTTGATGGTAAGCAAGAAACCATTACCGCCGTTGCCAAAGAGGACTTAAAAGCTGTTCAACTCAAACACAGTGAGTCTAAAAATAATCTCAACTTTTCTAGTAGTAGCGAAGGATACCTTGCTCCCATTCAACAAGGACAAGTTGTGGGAAAAGCAATCTTTAAAGATGATGACATTGTAGGCTCTGGCTATATCGGAGAGGCCCCTAGTGTTGAGATGGTTGCTCAAGAAAATTTAAAACGTAGTATCTTTTTCAAAGTTTGGTGGAATCATTTTGTTAAATATGTTAATGAAAAACTTTAAAAAATATAGCCTCATTTTTATCCTATACTTTTGTAGCATCTGTTTTCCTATCATCACTAAAGCATCTGAGCTACCAACCATTAAAGCTGAACAAGCATTAGCGGTTGAGATGTCAACGGGAAAAATTCTTTATCAAAAAAATGCTGATAAAAAAGTACCTATAGCCAGTATCACAAAACTCCTTACCATCTATTTGGTTTATCAAGATATTGAGCGTCACAAACTGAGCTGGTCTACTAAGGTAAGCATCTCAGACTATGCTTATCAACTTTTAGACAATAAAGAACTCAGCAATGTTCCTATGTCTAAACGTGAGTACACAGTTAAAGAACTTGTTGAAGCCGCTCTTGTTTCTAGTTCAAATACCGCAGCCATTGCCTTGGCCGAGCATATTTCAGGTTCTGAAAGTCAATTTGTTAATCGCATGCGAGACCAATTGGATAGTTGGGGGATTACCAATCATCTGATTGTGAATGCTTCTGGATTAAATAATAACTATCTTGGTAAAAATATCTATCCTGGCAGCAAAACTTCCGATGAAAATCTTCTTTCTGCCAAAGATTTAGCCATTATAGCTAGGCATCTCTTAACTGACTTCCCTGAAATTCTCACTATTACAAGCCAAGCTAAGATTTCCTTTGACGGACAAACCGTAACGTCCTCTAATCAAATGCTACCAAGCATGGCTAAAGCTTATAGTGGCATTGATGGCTTAAAAACGGGAACAACTGAACAATCTGGTCCTTCCTTTATAGCTACCGCTACCATCAATCAGATGCGTGTTTTTACCATCATCTTACATGCTACAGATAACGACGATGACTACAATCGCTTCACTGAAACAGCTCATCTTTTAGACTATATCAAACAGCATTTTGAACTCAGCACTATCCTAAAAAAAGGCCAAGCAAAACAAAGTACAGTCACTATTTTTGATGGCAAGACTAATAAAGTTACCCTAGTAGCACAAAGTAATCTTACTATTGTCAAAGAAAAAGATAAAACGCTAGAAAAACTGACCTTTACTCCCCTAAAATCAGTCATTACCGCACCTATCGAAAAAAATCAAACCCTAGGAAAAGTGACTTATGGAGATGATCAAAAAGATTATCTTGAAGAAGAACTGGTCAGCGTTAATATGAACAGCCCAATAGCCATCGAAGAATCTGATTTTGGTAAGATTTTTCCATTAGACCTCCAATCCTCTTTATAAATCAAAAAAAGTCAAACATTTATTTGTTTGACTTTTTGTTTTGCCTAAAAGGCTCTATTGTTTATCCGACAGACCCTTCCATTTCATAGCTGATTAAACGGTTAAGCTCAACAGCATATTCCATCGGAAGTTCCTTGGTAAATGGTTCAACAAATCCCATAACAATCATCTCTGTCGCTTCTTGCTCTGACAAGCCTCGACTCATGAGATAATACAGTTGTTCCTCTGAAATTTTTGAAACTTTCGCTTCGTGCTCAAGGGCAACTTGAGAGTTATGGATTTCATTAAATGGGATAGTATCAGATTTTGATAAGTCATCCATAATAATCGTATCACACTCAATATGACTGACCGATTTTGCTGAATTTTTAGCAAAAGTGACCTGTCCACGATAATTGACTTCACCTCCACCTTTTGCAATCGATTTTGACACAATAGATGATGATGTACGTGGCGCATTATGGATCATCTTAGCACCTGTATCTTGATTTTGCCCTGCATTAGCAAATGCAATCGAAAGCATGGTTCCACGAGCTCCCTCACCATCCAAATAAACAGATGGGTATTTCATAGTGGTCTTAGCTCCAAGGTTACCATCGATCCACTCGACCGTCGCATCTTTTGTCGCACGTGCACGTTTGGTTACTAAGTTGTAAACATTATCAGACCAGTTTTGAATAGTCGTATAGCGCATATAAGCACCATCCAATGCAAAAATTTCTACAATAGCAGCATGGAGACTGTTACTAGAGTATGTTGGAGCTGTACATCCTTCAACATAATGAACGCTTGCACCTTCATCAACAATAATCAAAGTCCGTTCAAATTGTCCAGTATTTTCATTGTTAATACGGAAATACGTTTGAAGTGGGATATCCATCTTAACTCCTTTTGGAACATAAATAAACGTCCCACCAGACCATACAGCTGAGTTTAGAGCAGCTAACTTATTATCAGTTGGCGGCACCAATTTTGCAAAATACTGCTTAAACAAATCTGGATATTCTTTCAAAGCAGAGTCTGTATCTGTAAAGATAATGCCTAACTTTTCAAACTCTTCTTTCATGTTGTGGTAAACCACTTCAGATTCATACTGAGCAGAAGCTCCTGCTAGATAAGCACGTTCTGCTTCTGGAATCCCAATACGCTCAAAAGTCTCTTTAATTTTTTCTGGAACATCTTCCCATGAACGCGCCGGTCTGTCAGATGCTTTTTGATAATAAATAATATCATCAAAATTAATATCAGAAAGATCTGGTCCCCATTCTTGCATGGGCATTTTATTAAAGGTTTCAAGAGATTTCAAACGGAAATCTAACATCCACTCAGGTTCATTTTTAGCAGCTGATAACTCACGGACAACTGCTTCTGTCAATCCCTTACCTGTTGAGATAAGAGGAGTGACATCGTCATGAAAGCCAAATTTATATTCACCAAGATCAATCGGCTTTGGCTCTACCTTTTCATTTTCAGACATAACAATCCTTTCTTATCATCCGACAAAATCTTTAAACAGAAAGCAAAAGAGTTTTGTCAGTTGCGTTTTTTATGATTAAAATCTATAAGATTTTTTTATCGATCAATTTTCTTCAAGTGCTTTTCGTAAGGCATTCCAAGCTAGTGTCGAGCATTTGATTCGTTGAGGAAACTTAGAAACACCTGCTAATAAGGAAGCTTCTCCCAAAGATTTTTGTCTGCTGTCCACCTTTCCTTGAACCATCTCAGAAAAAATATCCGCTAACTCTAAAGCTTCAGCTCTGCTTTTTCCTAAAACAGCATCCGTCATCATACTAGAAGAGGCTGTTGAAATCGTACACCCATCTCCTGCAAAAGCAATATCTGCAATACGATCATCCTCTAGTTTAACAGATAAACTAATCACATCCCCACAGGTCGGGTTGTTCAGATTAATCTGCTCAACTCCTTCTAAAAAACCATGGTGGTGGGGGTGTTTGGAATGATCAGCTACTACTGCCATATAAAGAGAGTCTAATTTAGAGAGTGCCATGGAAAAACTCCTTTGTCTTTTCTATTGCTTCAACCAACTTGTCACAATCTTCTTTGGTATTATAAATATAAAAACTAGCTCTGGCAGCCGATGAAATTCCTAGATGATGAATCAAAGGTTGGGCACAATGGTGTCCTGCTCGTACTGCAACACCCTCGTAATCAAGAGCTGTTGCAACATCATGAGGATGTAGCCCATCTAGATTAAATGCTATCACACCACCGTGCTCTTTAGTTTCTTGCGGCCCATAGACTGTTAGCCCTTCAATCGCTTGAAGTTTTGGTAAGACATAATCCACTAACTCTTGTTCATAAGCATAAATAGCGTCCATACCGATGCCTGTTAAATAATCCACCGCAGCCCCTAAAGCAATTGCCCCAGCAATGTTAGGCGTTCCAGCTTCAAATTTCCAAGGCAACTCTTTCCATGTTGCTTCTTGTTCATAAACAAAGTCAATCATCTCTCCACCAAATTCAACAGGTGACATGGCATTCAATAGCTCTTTTTTACCATAGAGAACTCCAATTCCCGTTGGTCCCATCATCTTATGGCCAGAAAAAGCAAAGAAATCACAATCTAGATCCTGAACATCAATCTTCATATGAGGAATAGACTGAGCCCCATCCACAACCATGTAGGCTCCTACTTGATGCGCTAACTCAGCAATCTCTTTAACAGGATTCGTACAACCAAGAACATTTGAAACATGAGCAATGCTAACAAATTTTGTTTTAGAGCTTAACTTTGATCGTAAATCATCCAAATCTAATTGGCCATCTTTTAGATAGACATAGGTCAGCTTCGCACCTGTTTTGCGGCAGACTTCTTGCCAAGGAATGATATTAGAATGATGTTCCATAATAGAAATCATCACCTCATCTCCTTTTGATAGTTGTTCTGTTGCAAATTGTGCAACCCAGTTTAGACCAGTTGTCGTCCCTCTGGTAAAAAGGATTTCCTTTGAAGTTTTGGCATTGATGAAAGCACGTATTTTTTCACGCGCAGCCTCGTAGTCTGCAGTCGCCCGCTCTGCCAAGGTATGAACTCCACGGTGGACATTAGCATTATTAGTTTCATAGTAATGGGTCAATGTCTCCAAAACTTGTTTGGGTTTTTGTGTTGTGGCGGCATTATCAAGGTAAACTAAAGGCTCATCATGAACCGATTGGTCTAAAATTGGAAAATCCTCTCGGATATGGTAACTATCAAATTGGCTCATCTTTTATCTCTTATCTAATTTTTTATCCAAGACAGCAATCATTTCATCACGAACTTCTTTGACAGGAATCTCTGTAATGACTGCTCCTAGGAAACCGCGGATAACCAAGCGTTCTGCAGTAGCTTGATCAATCCCACGACTCATCAGGTAATACATATCTTCAGGATCAACCTGACCAATAGAAGCAGCATGGCCTGCTGTCACTTCATTTTCATCAATTAAAAGAATCGGATTGGCATCACTTCGTGCCTTATCTGATAACATCAAGACACGGCTTTCTTGTTGTGCATCTGCTCCTTTTGCTCCTTTAATGATATGACCAATTCCATTAAATGTCAATGTCCCACGTTCTAAGATAACCCCATGTTGCAAAATGTGCCCTACAGAATTGTGTCCATAGTTGGTCACACGGGTATCAATCCCTTGAACTTGACGACCGCTTGATGCAGCAACCACTTTAAGATTAGCGTGACTGCCGTTTCCGATAAGATCACTATCAAAATCTGCGACGACATTTCCTTCATTCATCACACCAAGTGCCCAGTCAATGCTAGCATCATTGCCTAGACGTCCTCTACGACTAATAAAAGTTGTAACATTTTCACCTAAGCGGTCAATAGCAGAAAACTTCACTTGACTACCTGCCTCAGCAATAACTTCTACTGAAATATTGGCTGAAACTGGTACATCACCTAAACCAATCGTTTCAAAACGTTCTAAGTAATTCACTTTAGAGTGTTTTCCTACAATCAGTAAAATGTGCTTATTAAAAGGAACAGAAGAGGTGCTATCTTGCAGAAAAATTCCCTCTATAGGAAGGTCAATCTCAACATTATCTGGCACATAAAGCACAGCTGCACTATTAAAGTAAGCCGTATGGTAAGCCGCAAGCCTATGTTCATCAAAGGCAACCGCAGATCCAAAGTGTTTTTCAATAATCTCTGGAATTTCATCTAGTGCAGAATAAAAATCTGTAAAGACTACCCCTTTTGCTATTAAGTCTGGTGATAATTGCTCCATAACAGTCTGTGTTCCCACTTGAACCAGTTTAGGATTTCCTCCTAAAGCAGTAAAATCTGGAACTGTACCGACTACATCTGTCTCTGTTAATGTCCCATCACCTAAATTCCAGCGTTGAAACTTGACACGTTCAATCACTGGAAGTGCCAACTCCTCAAGTTTATCAAAAGCTGCTAAACGGCGCTCTTGAAGCCAAATAGGTTCCGCTTTACTTTGTGAGAAGTTTAAAATATTATCTCTTGTCATGTTTACTCCTTATAGAATAAAGGCTGGATTCTTAAACTTCCTCTGTGTATTCCAGACCAAGTTCTTCAGCAATTTTAGCATAACCTTCTTTTTCAAGACGTGCTGCCAATTCGGCACCTCCTGAGAGAACCACACGTCCATCCATCATAACGTGAACGACATCTGGAGTAATATAATTCAACAAACGTTGGTAGTGTGTAATAATCATGGCACCAAAACCTTCACCACGCATCGCATTAACACCTTTTGAAACGACTTTAAGGGCATCAATATCTAAACCAGAGTCAATCTCATCAAGGAGGGCAAACTTAGGTTCAAGCATCAATAATTGCAAAATCTCATTTCGTTTTTTCTCACCACCTGAGAAACCTTCGTTGAGGTAACGCTCTGCCATTTCTTCTTTCATACCAAGCAATTCCATTTTTTCATCCAACTTGGTGATAAAATCCATGACTGAAATCTTCTCGTCATCTTCTTTACCAGCATTCATGGCCGCACGAATAAACTCTGCATTAGTAATACCTGGAATCTCAGAAGGATATTGCATGGCAAGAAACAAACCTAGACGTGCACGTTCGTCAACTTCTAATTCTAGAATATTTTCACCATCAAAAAGAATCTCACCCTGAGTGACCTCAAAATTGGGATTTCCCATGATTGCTGCAGATAGCGTGGATTTCCCTGTTCCATTAGGCCCCATGATCGCTGCTACTTCTCCAGTTTTAAGTGTTAAATTCACACCTTTTAAGATTTCTTTATCTTCAATAGAAACATGAAGATCTTTTATTTCAAGTACAGACATTGTATGCTCCTTTCTTGTTTAACAAGAATCATTATAACAAAAAATCACTACTTTCTCTATCAATCGGCTTATAGAAAAGCGGATTTCCCTTATATCGTCACAAAGCCTCCTCCAACCTTTCAACATCAAAAAAAGCTCCAAATCGGAGCTTTTAATAACATCATTATTTTCTTTGCTTACGTTTTTCAAGCACCTCTTGACGATAAGAGCTATTGCCGATAAATTTCAACAGATTCAAAACGGGTGTTCTTCCTTCACCTAAAATCTCTAAGTTTTCTACAAAAAGTTCCACAATAATGCCCATTCCAAGAAGAAGTAAGATTCCTCCAATACGACTTGAAACATTGAGCAAAAGAGACGTCAAAGAAAATAACATAGCAATGCCATAGACTACCAAAACAGCACCTCGGTGAGTAAAGCCCATAGCAAGCAATCTATGATGGAGATGCATGCGGTCAGCTTCTGAAATTTTCTTTCCAGAAAGCTTACGTCTTAAAATAGCTACTGCGGTGTCAACAATAGGAACTCCCAAAACTAAAACTGGTGATAGAACGGCTACAGCCGTTGCATTTTTTAACCCTTGTAAAGATAAAACACCAATCATAAATCCAATAAAGAGAGCACCAGTATCCCCTAAATAAATGATAGCTGGATTGTAATTATAAGGAAAAAAGCCTGCAATAGACATAATCAAGACGAAAATGGTGAGCGTCAAATAAATGTCTGACTTAAAAAGAAAGAAATTAGAAATTAATCCCATTGTCGTCAGAGAAATAATCGCTACTCCTGAAACCAAGCCATCTAAACCATCTAAAAAATTAACAGCATTTGTAATACCTACAATCCAAATCACCGTCACAATAAAAGTGAGTATGGGACTAAACTGAATTAATGGACCACCAAACGGAATTTTAAAACTATCGAACCGAAACTCCGTAAAATACCAAACCAAAACGGCTGCTAATACAATTCCTATCATCTTTACTCTTGGTTTCAACTCATAAATATCATCTATAAATCCAGTAATCACAATGATTACTCCTCCCAATACAACAGGTAAAATATAGTGAAAGTAAGACTGCTCCCAGTTTTTCAAAACAAGTGGCATCAAAATAAGGGTTGCAACCAAAAAAGAGAAAAATATAGACAATCCCCCTGCACTAGGCATAGGAACCTTATTGATACGTCTAGCATTGGGATTGTCAACTGCTCCCACTCTAAAGGATAAAAATCGAACTATAGGCGTCAAAATAAGAGACATCATGAATGCAGCGATTAAAACTAAAATATAATCAAGTGTAAAAGCCGTCATAACTTAGTCAATCTCTAGTTGATACTTGAGAGCACTTAGTTGCTCAACAGCTTCATTAGCTAAAATCAATTGAGCATGCTCTGCAAGATAAGGACGTGTTTTTGTAGTATCACTAGAAAATTCTAAAAACCTTGCTTTAACCCATTCTGCATAATAAGGACGTTTTCCTGACAAATCCATTAAAATTGCTAAATAATAACCTGTCTTATCCTTGTATAATTCTGATAAAGTAATTTCTTCTTGATTTGAGTGAGCAAATCGAATTACATCTCTAATATCTAAAAAATGTAAAACATAAGCATGGACACCTAAAACCTCTTCTTCCTCTGACTCTTCATCCGCGGAAGAAGACAACCGTTCTTGTTTTTCAGCCTCCTCTAAACGCGCTTGAGCTTCTGGATCACTGACATCTTTCATAGCTTTTTCCAATGTTTTCAAAAGATCTTCAGGTGTCATATCTGAAACGTCATCCAGATCTGCCAAGTCGGGTAAATCCTCTAATTTCATTTCTTTATTAAAATCAGATTTAGTCACAAAAACATCAATATGTTTTGGTTTTGGTGTTACTCTAAAACTTAACATCCCACTGTTTTTAAAACTCTCTGGGAACTCAATTTCATCTAAGATAGAGTAAAAAAATTCCTCTGTTTTTTCTTGTGGTACTAAAAAGTCACTCAACTCCATATCACGTTCTTCCAAATCTTCTAGAGTAATCGTGATTTTAACCGTTGAGTCACTGATAATCTTCATTTCCATATCTTATCTATTCCTCGCACTGTTTATTCATTTTATTATACAGGAAAGCCCATTTTTTTTCAATTTTAAGCAGAAAAGGCTAGGAATATCAATCCTAGCCCTACATTTATGTTATGCAAGAAAAATACTAAAAGCATAGTAAATCAACAAAAGCAATCCCAAAACAATGCGGTAATAACCAAAAATCTTGAAATCATGTTTTTTAACAAAGTTAGTTAAGAAACGGATAGCAAATAGACTCACCACAAAAGCAACAATCATAGCAAAGCTCAAAATTAACAATTGATCCACTACAAAATGGTGGCCATCTTTAATAAATTTTACAATTTTTAACAAACTTGCCCCAAACATGACAGGAATCCCTAAAAAGAAGGTAAATTCTGTCACAACTGCACGGCTAGTCCCTAACAAAAGCCCTCCAATAATCGTTGCTCCAGAACGACTTGTCCCTGGCATAAGACTTAACAATTGGAACAATCCAATAAAAAGAGCCGTCTGGTAAGATAATTCAGATAAACTAGTGATTTTTGGTTTCACACCCTTTTGACGATTTTCAATCCAAATAAAAATAAAACCATATAAAATTAGCATCAAAGCTACTGAAACAAAGTTATAAAAGTGCGCCTCAAACCAATCGTCCCATAACAAGCCAGCAATCATCACAGGAATAATAGCAATCACGACTTTAAGCCACAGTTGAAATGTTTCTGTCATCTCAAGCTTTGTCTTACCTGGTTGAAATGGGTTAAGACGTTTAAAGTAAACCACTACCACCGCCATAATAGCGCCTAGCTGAATAACAACATTAAATACATCTAAAAAAGCCTTGTCTTGTCCAGAGAAGTTAATAAACTCTTGAACCAAAATCAAATGACCCGTACTAGAAACGGGTAGCCACTCAGTGATCCCTTCCACTACTCCAAAAATGAGAGCTTTTAACAATTCAATAATTAACATGATTTCTCCTTATTTTTTCATCGCCTTATTATAGCAAATTCCAAAAACATTTACAAGAGAGAGAACCCTTTTATCATTATGTCCTATCTTGTCTAAAATCGCTCTTATTTTTTATAGTCACTTATATTGAAATACCCTCTATTTTCCTGTAAAATAGTAAGGTAATACATTTTAATAGGAGTACTTAATGAAAAAAATACTAATGACCTTACTTATCGCTTTAGCGGTCACCTTCGGAGGAATGACGTCTGCTCAAGCCAATGAGTACTTGCGTGTCGGTATGGAGGCGGCTTATGCACCATTTAACTGGACGCAAGATGACAACTCTAACGGAGCTGTTAAAATTGAAGGTACCAATCAATACGCCAACGGATACGACGTTCAAGTTGCTAAAAAGATAGCTGAAGCGCTCGGTAAAGAACCTTTAGTCGTAAAAACAAAATGGGAAGGTCTAGTCCCTGCCTTAACATCTGGTAAAATCGATCTCATCATCGCTGGCATGAGTCCCACTGAAGAACGTAAAAAAGAGATTAACTTTACAAATAGCTACTATACCAGTGAGCCAGTTTTAGTCGTTAAATCTGATGGAAACTATGCCAATGCTACTAAATTATCCGATTTTTCTGGAGCTAAAGTAACTTCTCAACAAGGTGTTTACCTCTATAACCTGATTAGCCAAATCCCTGATGTTAATCAACAAACGGCAATGGGAGACTTTGGACAAATGCGTCAAGCTTTAAAATCAGGAGTAATTGATGCCTACGTTTCAGAACGTCCAGACGGTATCTCAGCTCAACTCGCTGATAGTAGTTTTAAGATGATCTCTCTAAAAGAAGGGTTTGAAGTTAGCGAATCAGATGTCGCCCTAGCAATTGGAGTCCGTAAGGGTGACGACCTGGTGAATCAAGTTAATGACGTATTAGCTAATTTCAGTAAAGAAGAACAAACTCAACTGATGGATAGCATTATCCCCAAACAACCTATCGAAAAAGAAGCTGAACAAGAAAATCCGAACTTCTTAACACAAGCATGGAACATCTTGACCAACAACTGGAAGGCTCTTCTACGTGGAACAGGGATGACACTCCTCATTTCTATTATCGGAACAATCGTAGGAACTTTAATTGGTCTTTTAATCGGTGTTTATCGTACAGCACCTGTTGCCAGCAATAAAGTCTTAGCTTTCTTACAAAAATTATTTGGCTGGTTCTTAAATGTCTATATCGAAGTTTTCCGTGGAACACCGATGATCGTTCAATCAATGGTCATTTATTATGGTACCGCTCAAGCTTTTGGTATCTCACTTGATCGTACCCTCGCTGCTATTTTTATCGTTTCCATCAACACAGGTGCCTACATGAGTGAAATTGTCCGAGGTGGAATTTTCGCTGTTGACAAGGGACAATTTGAAGCAGCTACTGCACTAGGAATGAATCACGGTCAAACCATGCGCAAAGTTGTCTTACCTCAGGTTATCCGAAATATTCTTCCTGCAACAGGAAATGAGTTTGTCATCAACATTAAGGACACCTCTGTATTGAATGTTATCTCTGTGGTGGAACTTTATTTCTCAGGAAATACTGTAGCGACTCAAACCTACCAATACTTCCAAACTTTCTTTATCATTGCAGTGATTTACTTCGTATTGACCTTTACCGTCACACGAATTCTACGCTATGTTGAAAAGAGATTTGACCAAGATAATTACACTAGTCTAGACGGAGGAGCACACTAATGGCTGACACTATTTTAGAAATCAAGCACTTAAAAAAATCCTTCGGGAAAAATGAAGTTTTAAAAGATATTTCTTTAACTGTTGAAAAAGGGGAAGTCATTTCAATTATCGGATCATCAGGTTCTGGTAAATCAACCTTTCTTCGCTCTATCAACCTTTTAGAAGCACCAACAGAAGGTGAGATTCTCTATCATGGACAAAATGTTTTGGAAAAAGGTTACGATTTAACAACTTACCGTGAAAAACTAGGAATGGTGTTTCAAAGTTTTAACCTCTTTAATAACCTCAATGTCCTTGAAAATGCCATTGTTGCACAAACGACAGTCCTAAAACGTGAGCGTAGTGAGGCTGAAAAAATTGCTAAAGCCAACCTTGAGAAAGTCGGTATGGGAGAACGCTACTGGAAAGCTAAACCCTCACAATTATCTGGTGGACAAAAGCAACGTGTTGCCATTGCCCGCGCCCTTTCTGTTGATCCTGAAGCTATTCTTTTTGATGAGCCTACTTCCGCACTGGATCCTGAAATGGTGGGAGAAGTTCTTAAAACCATGCAAGAACTCGCTGAGTCTGGTCTTACCATGATTATTGTTACTCATGAGATGGAATTTGCAAAAGAAGTCTCTGACCGTGTGATTTTCATGGATAAAGGAGTTATCGCCGAACAAGGTTCTCCAGAACAACTCTTTGAAAATCCTCAAGAAGAACGAACAAAAGAGTTTTTAAAACGTTTCTTAAAATAAAAATAATCCGTTAGGTTTTCCCCTAACGGATTATTTTTATTTAGCTTTTAAAGCAGACAAGATTTGGGTACGAATATCTTCAACCCCTTCTGGATGAGAAGGAAGAAAAAGAGTATTATTCCCTTTACTAGCAAAGGTGTTCAAAGTATCCAAATATTGATTGGTTAGAAGAATAGACATGATTTGCTCTTCACTCAAACTCACATTAGAATCTTTCAACTCTTTAATAGATTCCGCCAAACCATCCACAATAGCCTTACGTTGCTGGGCAATCCCTACACCATGCAGACGATCTTTTTCAGCCTCTGCTTCTGCTGCCGTTACAATTTTAATCTTATCAGCCTCAGCTAATTCTTGAGCAGCAACACGCTTTCTTTGTGCCGCATTAATCTCATTCATTGACTGTTTGACCTCAGCATCAGGCTCAACTTTTGTAATCAATGTCTTCACAATAATATACCCATAAGTGGACATTTCTTCCGCCACTTGATGTTGAACTTCTAGGGCGATTTCATCTTTTTTCTCAAATAGTTCATCCAAGGTCAATTTAGGGACGGAAGAGCGAAGAGCATCTTCAATATAAGACTTAATTTGAGATTCTGGTTTCATCAATTTGTAATAAGCATCTGTTACATTTTGCTCATTAACACGGTACTGAGTAGCGACATTCAACGTGACAAAAACATTGTCTTTTGTTTTAGTCTCAACCACAATTTCACTTTGCAACAATCGTAATTGCACGCGCGCAGCAATACGATCTATCCCAAACGGAAGACGAATGTTGATACCACTAGCCGCTGTTCGTTGGTAGCGCCCAAACCGCTCCACAATAGCAACAGACTGTTGCTTAACGACGTAAAGGGAACTCAACAACACAATGATAAACACTAAGACAATAAACATTGGAATTAAAGTCACTAATAGCATAAAAATCATCTCCTTTTTATTTTTATTATACCATGATTAAAAAACTTGTAAAGAAAAATAAGGTTACTTAGTAACCTTATCATTAGACTAACATATTATAGAGACTCTCATTACCATGTAAATTAATATAGCTTGAATCAAACGCTGATAAGCGATCAATAAAAGCCGCATAATCATTTTTATCTCCCAAGGTAATCCCAATCAAAACTGGTCCAGTTCCCTTGTTAGCACGTTTGATATATTCAAAACGTGTAATATCATCATTAGGACCTAAAATATCATTCACAAACTCTCGCAAAGCACCTGGACGTTGTGGAAAATTCACAACAAAGTAGTGCTTAACCCCATCGTAAATGAGGGCACGTTCTTCCATTTCTTGCATACGGTTGATATCATTGTTTCCACCTGAAATAATGCAAACCAAAGTTTTTCCTTGGATCTCATCTTTTAACACTTCCAGGGCTGCAATACTCGCTGCACCTGCCGGCTCTGCAATAATCCCTTGTTTAGAGTACATATCAATCAAGGTTTCAGAGATTAACCCTTCATCCACTCCTATCAAACGATCAACTGTCTTTCTTGCGACTTCATAAGTTTTAAGCCCTACTTTTTGAACAGCAATACCGTCAGCAAATTTATCAATTTTCTCTAACTTAACAGGATGTCCTTTAGAAAAAGCAGCTTTCATACTACGGGCACCACTAGCTTCAACACCAATGATTTCTGTATCAGGTACAACATCTTTAAAATAGGTTGCAACTCCTGAGATTAGCCCCCCACCACCAACAGGTACTAAAATAGAATCGAAAACAACTCCCTCTTCTTGAGCTTGCTCATAAATTTCATAGGCAACTGTTCCTTGCCCAGCTTGTACCGCATCATCATCAAAAGGATCAATAAAGGTTTTTCCTTCTGCTTTTGTATAATCTTGCGCTGCTTTAGCGGATGCATCAAAGGTATCTCCAACTAATTTAATTGTTACAAAAGAACCACCAAAAAATTGAACTTGCCCAATCTTTTGTTGAGGTGTTGTAACAGGCATAAAAATTGTGGCATGAATCTTCATCTCATTGCAAGTATAAGCAACTCCTTGCGCATGATTTCCCGCACTAGCACAAACAACCCCACGTTGTTTATCTTCATCAGACAGTTTCCAAATCGCGTAATAAGCCCCTCTGAGTTTAAATGAGCGAACCTTTTGCATGTTTTCACGCTTCAAATAAATCGTTGCTCCATATTTTTCTGATAAATAACGGTCAAAATCCAATGGTGTACGAACAACAACATCTTTTAGGACAGCATTTGCTTTTAGAATATCCTTTGCTGTAATCATTTTACCCCTCTATTATCTAAATTTTCTGTCTTTTATTATAGCAGAAAAAACGCTGTTTTAACAGCGTTTTTCAATTGTTTCGATTAGTTGTAGATTTTGAAAGCATCGTCATCGTTTTGACCAACGAATGGCATTGCTTTACGAAGTTCTGCACCAACTTTTTCGATTTCAAGATCAGCTGCTGCTTCACGGTAAGCAGTCAATTTAGGACGACCATTTTTGTAGTCTGTTACGAAATCATCTGCAAATTTACCAGATTGGATGTCAGCAAGTACATCTTTCATGTTTTCTTTCACTTGTTCAGTGATCACGCGTGGACCAGCGACATAGTCACCAAATTCAGCTGTGTTTGAGATGGATTGACGCATTTTCTTGAAACCACCTTCATAGCAAAGGTCCACAATCAATTTCATTTCATGAAGAACCTCAAAGTAAGCCAATTCTGGAGCATAGCCTGCTTCAGTAAGCACTTCAAAACCTGCTTGAATAAGGGCAGTCAAGCCACCACAAAGAACAGCTTGCTCACCGAAAAGATCTTCTTCTGTTTCTTCTTTAAATGTTGTTTCCATAAGACCTACACGAGCAGATCCTACACCTTTAGCCCATGACATCGCGATGTCTTTGGCATTGCCAGTTGCATTTTGGTAAACGGCATAAAGTGCTGGTACACCAAATCCTTCAGTGTAAGTACGACGTACCAAATGACCTGGTCCTTTAGGTGCACACATGAAAACGTCAACGCTTTCTGGTGCTTTGATGTAACCAAAGTGGATGTTGAAACCATGTGCAAAACCAAGAGCCGCACCATCTTTAAGGTTTGGAGCTACTTCATTTTCATAAATATCAGCTTGGATTTCATCTGGTGCCAAGATCATAACAACATCTGCTTGTTTTACAGCATCTGCCACTTCAAACGTCTCAAAACCATCTTCTTTTGCTTTATCAAATGATTTACCAGCACGAACACCGATAATCACATCTTGACCTGAATCACGCAAGTTTTGTGCATGCGCATGACCTTGTGATCCATAACCAATAACGGCAATTTTTTTGCCATCAAGTGCTGCTACTTTTACATCGTTTTCATATTCCATTTTTACTGCCATAAGTAAAGTCTCTTTTCTAAAAATAATTTATTATATGCCTTTAGGCAAGTCTTAACAAAGTTATAAAATCAGATTTACGAGAAATCTCGTGTAAATCCTGTTGCTCCTGTTCGAGCAATGTTCTTAATACCATACGGTTGGACAACTCGGATAAGGGCTGAAATCTTATCAGCATCTCCTGTCAACTGAATAGTAATCGTCTTAGGAGCCACATCAACAACACTTGCACGGAAGGGCTGAATAATGGCTAATATTTCAGCACGTTTCGCTGGGGGAGCAGAAAGTTTAATCAAAATGACTTCTCTTTCCAAATGAGGCATATCCGTAATATCTCTAACACGAATCACATCAATCAAGCGATTCAATTGCTTGATGATTTGCTCAACTTCCTCAAGTGTTTCAACATCAATAATAATCGTAATTCTAGAAACCCCAGGCGCTTCTGTATGACCAACCGAGATAGACTCAATATTAACTTGTCGACGAGATAAAACACCCGTAAAGCGATTCAAAACACCCGTTGAGTTTTGAAGCTTAGCTGTCAACATTCTACGCATTAAACTTCACCCCCAACATTTCTGAATTTGATTTTCCTGAAGGAACCATCGGATAAACATGCTCACGATTAGAAATACTAATTTCTATTAACATAGGTTTATTTTCTTTAATCACCTCAAGATCCCTATCCAATGTCTTTGGATCTGTAAAATGATAATGCTCAATCCCATAAGCTGCTGCCAAAAGTTGGAAATTTGGCTCATCATCAAAGGTTGATTCACTACGTCTTTCGTCGTAGAATGACTCTTGCCATTGGCGTACCATTCCAAGAGAATGGTTATTGATGAGAACCACTTTAATAGGGACACCGTAGCCATTTAAAATTGCCAATTCTTGATTGGTCATCTGGAAACCACCATCTCCAACAAAAAGAATTACCTCTTTATCTGGGTTAGCAAATTTTGCTCCAATAGCTGCAGGGATACCAAATCCCATAGTCCCCATCCCACCAGAAGTCACCAACTGTCTTGGGTGCTTATACGGATAAAATTGAGCTGCCCACATCTGATGCTGTCCAACATCTGTTACGATTATAGCATCACCATTAGTGATCTCACCAATCAGCTCAATTGCTTTTTGTGGCTTAATAGTCGTGTCATCGAGATCATACCAAAACGGTGCCAGGGCTTTATTTTTCAAAACTTCTTGCGTCCAATCAGCATAATCTGTCTCCACTTTATCTAAATCAAGCAAAGCTTTAAGAGCTCTTTTAGCATCTGAAACGACAGGGATCGCTGTATTAACCACTTTTCCAATCTCAGCAGGATCAATATCTACATGCGCCACAACTGCATTTTGAGCGAATGTTGAAATATTACCAGTCAAACGATCATCAAAACGAGAGCCAAAATTGATAATAAAATCAGCATCTGTAAGAGCCATATTGGCTGCATAAGAACCATGCATGCCTCCCATCGCTAAAGCCAACTGGTGATTAACAGGAATCGCCCCTAGTCCAAGAAGAGTTGATACAACAGGAATCTGATATTTTTCTGCAAATGCCACTAAGTCTTCTGAGGCATCCGCATAATTAACTCCTCCTCCCGCTAAGATGAGAGGCTTCTTAGACTGAGATAGTTGTGATAAAATTTTCTTAATCTGCAAAAGGTTAGGTTCAACGGTAGGTTGGTAGCTTGGCAGATTGATATCAGTATCATAATAAAAATCTGTCTTAGCTTCTGCAATATCCTTTGGTAAGTCAATCACAACAGGACCTGGGCGACCAGTGGTTGCAATATGAACGGCCTCTGCAATAATACGAGGAATATCCTCAGTATGACGAATCTGGTAATTATACTTGGTAATTGGCATCGTGACACCAATAATATCAGCCTCCTGAAAGGCATCCTTACCGATTCCTCTTGTAGCAACCTGACCCGTGAACACCAATAAAGGAACACTGTCCCCCATAGCATCTGCAATTCCTGTAATAGCATTCGTTGCACCTGGACCGCTGGTTACCAAAGCAACACCTATACGACCAGTTGACTTGGCATAACCTTCAGCTTTATGGAGGGCACCTTGCTCATGACGAGACAAGACGTGTTTAACAGCATCCTGCTGATAGATAGCATCATATACTGGCAAGACTGCTCCACCTGGATAACCAAAGATGGTTTTAATTTCTAGACTAGCTAGAGTTTCAAGAACTAATTCTGCTCCTGATTTAGGTGTTTCAAGATGTATTTTTTCCACGCTTGTCCTCCTTTACTTTCTTTTTTGGAAATTTTCAAAAAATTCAAATACCTTAGATAATATGATAACATTTTTACAAAATAATGCAAGTTAATTTTAAAGATGTTTGCGTTTTCAACTAGCTTTTTCTTTCTCACTAAAACCCAAAAATAAGTCTTAAATTTGATTTACACTCAAGCTTCACGCTCAGCTTTTCTTTCTTCAAATTCTTCTTCTGTCATCATAGAGCCACCGAAGTTAGCTGAAGAGGCGAAGTGGGTGTAACGACGAAGCCAGCCGCTTGAGATTTTCGGTTTAAAAGGTTTTAGCAACTTACGGCGCTCAGCCAAGGTGTGATCATCTACTAATAAATCAAGTGTTCGATTGGTCAAATCAATCACAATCTCATCACCATCTTCAATTAAAGCAATATTACCACCTGCAGCAGCTTCTGGTGAGACATGCCCGATAGCAATACCACGTGTCGCTCCAGAGAAGCGACCATCTGTAATCAAGGCGACATCTTTTCCAAGACCACGACCAACAATCTTAGAGGTTGGCGCTAACATTTCTGGCATCCCTGGGCCACCTTGAGGACCTTCATAGCGAATCACGACAACATGACCTTTTTGAACGGTACCATTATCAATCAACTCTAGAGCCTCATTTTGTGAATCGCAACAGAGTGCCTTACCACGAAAAGTTTTTACTGAAGGATCTACTCCACCAACTTTGATAACCGATCCATCTTGTGCAATATTTCCATAAAGAATCGATAGTCCTCCTACAGGCGAATAAGGATTGTCTAAAGGATGGATGACTTCTTCATTTAAAATCTCACATCCCGCAACATTTTCTTTCAATGTTTTTCCAGTAATAGTGATACGATCACCCTTTATAGAGCCATTTTTAATTAACTGGTTGATAATAGCGGATACTCCACCAGCTTCATGAACATCATGCATCGTGTAAGCCGACGATGGTGATAATTTAGAAATATAAGGTGTCTTTTTCGCAATCTCGTTAATATCTTTAAGATCATACTCAATCCCTGCTTCACGCGCAATGGCTAAAGTATGAAGAACAGTATTCGTTGATCCTCCCATTGCCATATCTAATGCAAAGGCATCATCAATAGCTTCTTTAGTTACAATATCACGTGGTTTGATATTATTTTTAACATTTTCCATCAAGTGTTTTGCTGCTTGATGCACCAATTCACGACGTGCATCAGATACCGCTAATGTTGTTCCATTACCTGGTAGAGCTAATCCCATCACTTCCATCAAACAGTTCATCGAATTAGCAGTAAACATTCCTGAACAAGAGCCACAAGTAGGGCAAGCATTTTTTTCTAAAAATTCAAATTCTTCCTTACTCATCTCTCCTGCTTGATAAGTTCCTACCGCTTCAAACAAACTAGATAGACTGGCATGATGCCCCGTCATATCCACTCCACCCTTCATAGGACCACCTGAGCAAAATACCGCAGGAACATTAGTTCTCATGGCAGCTAAAATCATACCTGGAGTAATTTTATCACAGTTTGGAATATAAAAAACACCATCAAACCAATGAGCGTTGATAACCGTTTCTGCCGCATCGGCAATCAATTCACGAGAGGGTAAGCTATAGCGCATCCCAATGTGTCCCATAGCAATCCCATCATCTACTCCAATAGTATTAAACTCAAATGGAATTCCACCAGCCTCACGAATGGCTTCTTTGGCGACGTCTGCCAATTCACGTAAATGAACATGACCTGGTACAATATCAATATACGAGTTACAAATGGCAATAAAAGGTTTTTGCATGTCACGAGCTGACTTAACCTGACCTGTAGCATACAGTAAGCCGCGTGCAGGTGCCTTATCAATTCCAAGTTTAATCATATCACTTCTCATTAGTTTAACCTCTATTTCCAAACAGAATTATTACATTCCATGTTATCATTTTTGAAAATATTGTCAAGGAATTTTCAGAAAATTTTGTATTTAATAAACTAAAAAAAGAAAAGTTGATCAACAACCTTTCTTTTATATCATTATTCCACGCTCATTAAGTAAGGGTAAACAGGTTGATCTCCTTGATGGATTTCAACTTCGATATCCTCATATTTTTCTTCTAATTGAGCAGCAATCTTCTCTGCCAACTCTTCTTGTCCATCTTCACCGACGAAAATCGTCACAATCTCGCTATCATCATCTAGCATTTTTTCAAAAGTAGAAAGCAAGGCTTCTTCCATATTAGGTGTAGAGACCAAAATTTTACCATCAACCATACCTAAAACATCATTTTCATGGATCTCTAATCCATCAATGCTAGTATCACGAACAGCTAAAGTCACGCTACCACTAACAACATCTGTCAGCACTGATGACATAGCAGAAGCATTATCTTCTATCGACTGTGTTGGGTCGAAGGCAAGTAAACTTGTTAGTCCTTGTGGAACTGTCCGTGTTTCTATCACAGCTGCTGGAATTTCCACAACATCTGCAGCTGATTGCGCTGCCATAAAGATATTTTTATTATTCGGTAAGATGATGACACGCTCTGCATTAACCGTCTCAACTGCTTTTACAATGTCTTCTGTTGATGGGTTCATCGTTTGACCGCCAGAAATCACATAATCTACACCTTGCGCTTTAAAAATTTCAGCTAGTCCTTCCCCAGCTACCACCGCAATAATACCATAATCTTTTTTAGGTTGACTTTGCTCTTTGGCTACTTCTTGTTGAACTTGTGCATCGTGTTGTTGACGCATATTATCAACTTTAACTTTTACCAAAGCCCCATATTTCAACCCCTCTTGCATCACAAGACCAGGATCTTCTGTGTGGACATGGACCTTGACAATCTCGTCATCATTAACAACCAATAAGGAATCACCTAAACCACTAAGATAAGTTTGGAAATCCTCATAGTCAAAATCCTTCACATAAGTCGGACCTTGTTTCAAACCGACCATGATTTCTGTACAGTAACCAAAGGTAATATCTTCTGTCGCAATGTGTCCCGCAACAGATTTATGATGCTCCGCATTAATCATCTCTGTCATGGTTGCTGGTGTTGCTTGAAACTCCTCAGAAGCTATATACTCTCCCGTTAAAGCAGATAAGAAACCTTCATAGATGTAAACAAGACCTTGACCACCTGAGTCGACAACACCAACCTCTTTCAAAACAGGAAGCATATCTGGTGTTTTAGCAAGAGCCGCTTTAGCTCCCTCCACAGTCGCACGCATCACTTCGATAGCATCGTCTGTTTCTTCTGATTTTTTTAGTGCTGCTGTCGCTGCCCCACGAGAAACAGTTAAAATCGTTCCTTCAACAGGTTTCATGACAGCCTTATAGGCAACTTCTACACCTGCTTGTAAAGCATGGGCTAAATCAACACCTGTCATCTCCTCAAGATCTTTAACACTTTGTCCAAAACCACGGAAAAGTTGAGAAGTGATGACACCTGAGTTTCCACGCGCCCCCATCAAAAGACCTTTGGAAAGAATTTGAGCTACTTCTCCAACCGTATTAGCTGGCTTATCAGCAACTTCCTTTGCGCCATTTTCAATCGTCATTCCCATATTGGTTCCAGTATCACCATCTGGAACAGGAAAAACATTTAATGAATTTACATATTCTGCTTGTTTATTCAAACGAGTGGAGGCTGCTTGCACCATCTCTTGTAACAAACTGGTTGTGATATTTGCCACGATTATTCTCCTACAACTTTAATATTTTGAACGTAAACATTTACAGTATTAGCTGTGATACCGAGTTGATTTTCAAGGTTAAATTTAACACGTTCTTGGATATTTTTTGATACTTCACTAATCTTTACACCATAACTCATGACAGTGTAAACATCAACAGAAATCCCTTCCTCTGTTGACTTGACGACAACACCTTTCGCGTAGTTTTCTTTACGTAACAGTGCTTGGAAATTATCCTTGAAGGCACTCTTACTTGCCATTCCAACAACGCCAAAAATTTCTGTCGCAGAGCCCCCAACAACTGTTGCGATAACGTCATCTGACAATTCGATTTGACCATCTTTTGTATTGATTTTCACAGTCATAATTACTACCTCAAAAAGTTTTTATCACTCTATTTTAGCATACTTTAAAGATATTGTAAAAGATATAGTGATACGGAAGTAAAATAGAAAAAGAGATGAGAAATCCTCAACTCTTTTTTATCGTCTTAAACACGCTCTACTTTACCAGATTTAAGTGCACGAGCTGAAGCCCAAACTTTTTTAGGTTTACCGTCGATAAGAACAGTAACTTTTTGAAGGTTTGGTTTTGCTGTACGTTTTGTTTTGTTCATAGCGTGTGAACGGTTATTAGCTGATACAGTTTTACGTCCTGTGAAATAACATACTTTAGCCATTGTCAACTGATCCTCCTATGTGTATTTTTTTACGGATGTGCTAGCACCACATACCAAAATATTATATCACATTAGATTAATCGACGCAAGCATTATTTTTTATTTCTCTCCTGCCTTCTGATAGCTAAACCATTGAATCTTTTCAAGGTTTTATGTTAGAATAAAGCTAATGCTATCGAAAAGAGAAAGTAATATGAGAGAAGATATTAAGATAAATGATCGCGTCAAAGATTTTGAAGATCAATTCATTTCTATTTTGCAGAGTGTCTATGATCCTGAAATTGAACTAGATATTTATAATCTAGGATTAATTTATGAATTAACTCTAGATCAAAATGGACACTGCAAAGTGGTTATGACCTTTACTGATGCAGGGTGTAGCTGTGCTGACACTATGCCAGACGAGTTAGTCCGTCGCTTAAAAGAGATTGATGCTGTCAAAAGCGTGCAAGTGGAAATCGTTTGGTCTCCTGCTTGGAAGATGACTCGAATCTCACGATACGGTCGTATCGCCCTTAGAATTAATCCAAAATAAAAAAGCCGATACTGGCTTTTTTATTTTGAAATGATTTTACTGACTATCTTTTTTCCAAAAATCTGTCACCGCCCCTTTTGAAGCCGAGGAAACAATATGAGCGTATTTCCCAAGAACACCACGTGAGTAAAGTGGTGGAAGCGTAGTCTCTGACTGACGTTTAGCCAGCTCTTCATCAGAGATTTTAACCGTCAATTCTTTTGTATCTTGGTCAACAATCACAATGTCCCCATCGCGTAGGTAAGCAATTGGACCCCCATCTTGAGCTTCTGGTGCAATATGTCCCACTACTAAACCATAGGTTCCTCCTGAGAAACGTCCATCTGTTAGAAGGGCAACAGATTCACCTTGTCCTTTACCAACCAAAATAGAAGAAAGTGAAAGCATCTCAGGCATACCTGGTCCACCTTTTGGCCCGACAAATCGAACCACTACGACATCCCCATCAACTACTTCATCTGCTAAAACAGCCTTAACAGCATCTTCTTCTGTATTGAAGACTTTAGCAGGACCTTCATGGCGACGAACCTTAACACCAGATACTTTAGCAACAGCTCCTTCTGGAGCTAAGTTTCCATGAAGCACAATCAATGGACCATCCGCACGTTTTGGTGCTTCTAAAGGCATGATTACTTTTTGACCTTCTTTCAAATCAGGAGCTTCTGCCAAGTTTTCTGCCAATGTTTTACCTGTACATGTTAAAACATCACCATGCAGGAAACCATTTTGATACAGATATTTCATAACTGCTTGAACACCACCAACATGGTATAAATCTTGGAAAACATACTGACCACTAGGTTTCAAATCTGCCAAATGTGGCACACGCTCTTGAAAATCATTAAAATCATCCAAAGTTAATTCGACATTAGCCGCATGAGCAATAGCCATCAAATGTAAAATTGCATTCGTTGACCCACCTAGAGCCATGACAACCGTGATCGCATTTTCAAATGCTTTTCTTGTCATGATATCTTTTGGAGTAATGCCCATTTCCATCAACTTAACAACTGCACGCCCTGCCGCCTCAACATCAGCTTTTTTCTCTGGCGACTCGGCTGGATGTGAAGATGAACCTGGCAAACTCATTCCCATAGCTTCAATTGCAGATGCCATTGTATTTGCTGTGTACATTCCACCACAACCACCAGGACCTGGACAAGCATTGCATTCAATCCGACGAACTTCTTCTTCTGTCAAATCACCATGATTCCAACGTCCAACACCTTCAAAAACAGAAACTAAATCAATATCCTTACCATCAAGATTTCCCGGTGCAATCGTTCCACCATAAACAAAGATAGCTGGAATACCAGTATTAGCAATCGCAATCATAGAGCCTGGCATATTTTTATCACAACCACCAATCGCTACCAAAGCATCACAGTTATGACCTGATATTGCAGCCTCAATCGAGTCTGCAATAATATCACGAGAAGGCAGAGAAAAGCGCATCCCTGGTGTTCCCATAGCAATACCGTCGGCAACGGTGATTGTTCCAAATTGAACAGGCCAAGCCCCTTCTGCTTTAACGCCTTCTTTTGCCAACTTTCCAAAATCATGAAGATGAATATTACAAGGGGTATTTTCAGCCCATGTCGAGATGACACCGACAATAGGTGTCTCAAAGTTTTCATCCGTCATTCCTGTCGCACGAAGCATCGCTCGGTTAGGCGATTTTACCATCCCATCATAGATACTTGAGCGAGTGCGTAATTCCTTGAGTGTCGTTTTCTCTACCATGTCATCCTACTTTCCATCACTTATTATTTTACATTATAACATTTCTTTAAAATACTGACCATTAAATAAGATTTTTATCAGGTGTTTAATCAAAAAAAGGTTTATCCTTAAGGATAAACCTTTTATCAACATATCAAGCAAAATTATGCTTTGTTTGCTGAACCGAATACGTCGATACGCTCTTCAACAGCACCTTGGACAGCTTTGAAACCTGGAGCCAAGAATTTACGTGGGTCAAAGAGTTTTTTAGCATCGTATTCTGCTTCGTTTGCATCATAGTCACGTACAAATTCACGTGTTGCATTTGCAAAAGCAATTTGACACTCTGTATTAACGTTAACTTTGGCAACACCAAGACGGATAGCTTCTTTGATTTGCTCATCAGGAATACCTGAACCACCGTGAAGAACGATTGGGAAACCTGGGATAGCTTCAGCCAATTTTTCAAGGTGATCAAGTGCAAGACCTTCCCAGTTTGCTGGGTATGGACCGTGGATGTTACCGATACCTGCAGCCAAGAAGTCAACACCAGTTTCAACCATTGCTTTAGCATCTTCGATTGGTGCCAATTCACCTTTACCGATGATACCATCTTCTTCACCACCGATAGTACCAACTTCAGCTTCTACTGAGATACCTTTAGCGTGTGCTTTTTCAACAACATCTTTAGCCAATTTAAGGTTTTCTTCGATTGGAAGGTGTGAACCGTCAAACATAACTGAAGTATAACCAACTTCGATACACTCAAGAACATCTTCATAGTGACCGTGGTCAAGGTGAATTGCAACTGGTACAGTGATACCCATTGACTCAACAAGGTTTTCAATCATGTTTTTACATACTTTGTAACCACCCATGTACTTACCAGCACCCATAGATGTTTGGATAAGAACTGGAGCTTGTTTAGCTTCTGCTGCACGCAAGATAGCTTGTGTCCACTCAAGGTTGTTTGTGTTGAATCCACCAACTGCATAGCCGTTATCACGAGCTGCTTGGACGAATTTTTCTGCTGAAACGATTGCCATTTTAAAGGCCTCCTTTTATTTTTTGGGATCAAACCCATACGAGTTTATTCTATCACTTTTTCAATAAAATTGCTAGCCAAATCTGAATCTCTTGTCAATTTTCATATTTTTCTGCAATTTAAGCTTTATTATTCTTCTTTCTTTGAAAAATATCTCGCTATAAAACAAGTAAGACCACTTACCAGGATGATGCCGATATAAATCATGACGAGATGATTTTTATAAGGATCGGTTGATTCCCAATAGGAAGGAAAACGTAGCTTTCCCATTCTTGTTGTTATACCAATAGTAAGGTACCTTACTAAAACAGCTGACGTCACAAGCAGCATCATTAGGCTACTCATATAAAAACGCTCTCGGAATCTCCCTCCAACTGATATAAAAACAACTAGGAATAAAGTAAAGATCGCAAATGTACTACCAGAGAGGTGTCTAATGAATTCTGAATCAGATGGAAACTGTAACCAATGAGCAAAAAAATTCTGATACAGACTATGTAGATAGATGGCCAGTATTATCCCTCCAACTGATAATAAAACCATGAGCATCAGACCAAATATTCCTTCAAAAATTTCTTGATAAAGAGCTTTTTTCCTAAATCCCCTATATGTGCGTAATAGGAGTTGATAGCAGAAATAAATAGCCCACGACAAGAACGTCAGATCCTTTAACCAACTATGGAAACTATGACTAACTATACCTCGATTTTCCAAATAAGACATATAGGTCAGCAAGGCAAGTTGAAAAAAATGAACCAACTTATTTTAAATTTGGACAAGAATTGGCTCTATAATTTCTGTAGTGGGTAAGAACACCGTGGAAATTATGGAGCCTTTTTGAATATAGAAAAAAAGTCCCATATGACCTATAATGAAAAGCGACTAAACTATCATTCTAGAAAGGTTCATATGGAACAACTAAATCTTATCACAAATTTGCTCAGAATTAAAGACAAAAATATCACTATCACTGATGAATATGATATGGGAACTCACTTAGAACTCCACGGTCACTTGGATTACACAGCCCCTAAATGCTCAAAATGCAAGGGACAAATGGCTAAATACGACTTCCAGAAAGCCTCTAAAATCCCCTACCTAGAAACTGCTGGTT
>NZ_JBRUDG010000018.1:0-31876 GCF_053203725.1 Streptococcus porcorum
GTTTCAGGAACTTTGAAAACTTTAAAAAACGGATTTTGATTGCCTTGAACATAAAGAAAGAGAGAACGAATTTCGTCCTCTCTAGGTGTTAGCTTTTCATCTACCCACTACAGTTGACAAAGAGCCTCTCTTTTGAGGTGTTAGAGATAGAGCTAAAGTAAATAACTCCTAAAGAATTCTATTTTTCAACACATTTGAAAGTGTTTCCTCAACTAACTCTTTTTCTCTAGAGATTAAGTTAATTCGTGCTGAAATTTCTTTTATTCCCATCATAATATTTCGACTAATTGATAAATCATTGAGCTGTGGCTCAAAGAAGGCTTTATACTCCTCTAAACGCTTCTCTGTTTTAAAAATATTTGCAGGATAGATAACAAATTTATCAAAACTCATATCGCCACCTAAAGTAGCTTTGATCCACTCCCAATTTTCACGAGCCCAAGTCCAAGTAACTTCTTGTGTAAAGCTTCTGGATAAGAGTGGGTGATACCAACTCATCGCAAGATCTTGTGGTTTAACAATATCTTTATCCTTCAACCCATCAAGTAAATACTGGATATTTTTAGAATCTTGTGTATAAGAGAGTGCTTGAGCTAATTGACGACGGAAAACACCATTATTCGTTTTAACATAAGTATCTAAATAAAGTTTCACAAGCTCTTCGGATTCAAATTGACGAATTTGGTTAATCAAGATATATAATCGAATAGAAGCTGGGATAGACTCAATATCTTCTTTATACTCCTCAAAAATTATCTTAGCTTTATCTACCGCAATAGTGTTTTCTGCGTAAATCATCGCATTTAAAACACTTTGACGGACAAATTCATCTTCATCTGATTCGCCAGATATTTTTTCAAATCCTAAACGTTCAAAATTATAAGCATGAATGGCTTCTATCAGTGCCTTGAAATCCTCTTCTGATGCTGTTCCTTCATCAATAAATTTAGATAAACCATTTGTTACTTGTACCATTGCCGTAACAACCATATGAGAGGTTTCATCTTTTAATTTTAATAGTAAAGGAATTAGTTCAGCATAAGAAATCTGACCAGATTCAGCCAGAAGGCGTCTATCTTGGATAAGTTGCAGTTTTGACGTTTTATCTAGATCATGAAGATTGGCCATCACATCATCTAATAAGATACCCTCATAATTCGTGATATAATGTGCTGTATTTTCTGTATTTAAACGAAAAGCTGATTTATTTACTGTAGCTAACTCAGAGAAGTTAGGGATTTCTAAGCGTTCCGTGGTTAACAAATCTGGGATGCCTTCCCAATTACTGTTAAGTGGGATTTGCCAAATTCTTCCCTTATCCTCATGCTCACCAATAAAGAATTGCTTTTGGGTCAAAATTAAAGTGTCATTTTCAACACATGCTGTTACTACAGGATAACCTGGCTGTTCCAACCAAGCATCCATAAAATTAGCAACATTTTTACCACTTGCATCTGATAAGGCTTTCCATAAATCTCGACCTACCGTATTACCATATTGGAAGGTTTCAAAATAGCGATTTAAGCCAGAAGCAAAATCCTTATCTCCCAACCAACGACGTAACATATGCATGAGGCGACTACCTTTTGCGTAAACAATAGCAGGATCAAATAAAGTATTAATTTCATCAGGATGATTAACTGTTACATGAACCGATTGAACACCGTCAGTCGCATCTCTTTGTAAAGCCAAAGGAACACCTGTTGTTTGAAAATCTTCAAAGATATTCCAGTTCGGCTCAATAGCGTCAAGAGAGACATATTCCATCATATTAGCGAAACTTTCATTCAGCCACAAGTCATCCCACCATTTCATGGTAACGAGATTCCCAAACCATTGATGAGCTAACTCATGGGCAACGACTAAAGCAACTTGCTGACGACTAAGTGCTGTTGAATTTTCATCTACCAATAAATAAACTTCGCGATAAGTTACAAGTCCCCAGTTCTCCATAGCTCCTGCTGAAAAGTCAGGTAAAGCCACATGATAAGACAAAGGAATTGGATATTTTACTCCGTAGTAGGATTCATAAAACTCGATAATGCGTACTGCAATATCCAAAGAAAAATCAAGAGAAGTTAATGGATGAGCTTTGGTTGAAAAAATACCAACTTCTGTTCCATTTTGTGTCTTAGCAGTTTTGCCCTGTAAATCTCCTATTGCAAAAGCCAGTAGATAAGAAGACATTCTAGGTGTTGTTTTAAAGGTCCATACACCTGTTTCTTTTCGTAGATCTTGATTGATCTCTGGCATATTGGATAAAACAATTTCATTTTCTTCTTGATCAAATTTGATAGATAAATCAAAGGTTGCCTTAGCCTCTGGCTCATCTATAGATGGAAAGGCTTCACGTGCAAAATGACTTTCAAATTGTGTAGAAATCACTTCTTTTTTTCTACCCTCAACAGTATAATAAGACGGATAAATCCCAGTCATATTATCTGTAATCTTGCCTGCAAATTCAAGAATCAAAGTCATGGTACCCGTTTCAGGTAAGTCAATATGAAGCGCTTCATTAGCATCATCCAATCGATAAGAGAGCTCTTGATTATCTAATTTTACAGAATCTATCCGTAAATTTTTCTGATGAAGTGAGATGTGGTTATCCAAAGCCTCCCCTGCAATAGCCACATTTCCAACAAATGTTTTTTCAGATCGATTAATATCTAAGAAGATATTATAATTTTCTGGAATAAACTTTTCGATAAACTGTTCAACTGTTTCCATAATTCTCCCTTTATCCCTGAGCTATTTTCTAAAAAATTATAATTCAATAATTTTTCCAGTTTTAAGATAAACTACCCACTCACAAATATTACGAGCATAATCACCAATACGTTCTAAGTACATGATTACTTGGAAGTAATCTTTTCCAGTAACAATAGCATCAGGGTTCTTTTTAATTTCTTCAACGGTCAAAGATTGAATTTCACGGAAATAAACATCAATATTGTCATCAGATGCTGCAATTTCGCGTGCTTTAGTTTCATCAGCATGAATATAAGCATTAAGCGCTTCTTCAATCATCACTTTAACGGCTGCACCCATTTTGGCGATTTCTTTCTCTACTTCAGGAAGACGTTTCTCACCTTTAGTACTGATAGTCGCATGTGCCATTGATACTGCATGATCTCCCATACGCTCAATATCACTAGATGCCTTTAATACAGTAATAACAGTACGTAAATCATGTGAAACAGGCTGCTGTAGAGCAATGATTTCAAGCGATTTTTTCTCAAGTTTTACTTCATACTCATTAATCTTTTCATCATTTGCAATCACTTCATTTGCCAAATCACGATCATGTGTTACAAAGCTACGCAAAGACTTTTTAAATTGTGAGAGTGCCTCAGTTCCCATCACATAAAATTGATTATGTAATTTATCTAATTCTTCTTCAAATTGTGTTCTTAACATCTTCTTTCTCTTCCTTTATCTTTTCTATCCAAACTTACCTGTAATATAATCTTCTGTTTCCTTATGTTTAGGATTTAAGAACATGTCTTTAGTATCACCGTATTCTACCAAATTTCCATCAAGGAAAAAGGCTGTTCGTTTCGAGATACGTGAGGCTTGCTGCATAGAGCGCGTCACAATAATTAATGTATAGTCATCTTTCAAGCCATACAGTGTATCTTCAATTTTTCCTGCTGAAATAGGATCCAAGGCAGACGTTGGTTCATCAAGTAAAATAACCTTTGGACTAGTGGCTAAGGTACGAGCAATACAAACACGTTGTTGTTGACCACCAGATAATCCAAGTGCTGAATCATGCAAACGATCTTTCACTTCATCCCAAATAGAGGCACCCTTCAATGAGGTTTCAACAGCTTCATCTAGAATCGCCTTATCTTTAATCCCCTTTAAGCGAAGGCCATAAACAACATTTTCATATATGGACATCGGAAAAGGATTGGGTTGTTGGAATACCATACCGATTTCTTTTCGTAAATCAACAGTATCTGTTCGTGGACTATAAATATTATGTCCATTATAAACAATTGAACCTGTTAAGGTCGCTTCTGGATTAAGATCATTCATACGATTAATAGATCGCAAAAGTGTAGATTTTCCAGAACCTGAAGGTCCAATTAAAGAAATAATTTCATTTGGATAAATGTCCAAAGAAACTGTATTTAATGCTTTTTTCTTTTTATAGTACACAGATAAATCTCTGACACTAATAATAGGTTCTGTCATATTGTTCCTCTCTAACCAAAACGTCCTGAAACATAATCGTTTGTTGATTGAAGTTTAGCATTTTGGAAGATATTGGTTGTTTTATCGTATTCAATCAGGTCTCCCAAATAAAAGAACGCAGTATAATCACTAGCACGAGCCGCTTGCTGCATATTATGGGTTACTATGATAATCGTATAATTTTCTTTAAGATCAAACATGGTCTCCTCAAGTTGCATTGTAGCAATTGGATCTAAGTTTGAGGCAGGCTCATCCATCAACAGAATATCAGGTTTTACTGCAATAGCTCGAGCAATACATAATTTTTGTTGTTGACCACCTGATAAAGTAAATGCTGACTTATGTAAGTTATCCTTCACTTGATCCCACAGGGCCGCTTGTTTTAAAGAAGTCTCAACAATTTCATCTAGAACATTTTTATCTTTAACACCTGCACGTTCATGAGCAAATGTAATATTACGGTAGATGGATTTTGCAAATGGATTAGGGCGTTGAAAAACCATTCCGATATGTTTACGAACTTCATAGACATTCATTTCAGGTTTATTAACATCAATGCCTTCGTATAAAATTTCACCTGTCACTTTAGCGATATCAATCGTGTCATTCATGCGATTAAGACTCCGCAAATAAGTTGATTTCCCACAACCAGATGGTCCAATCAGAGCGGTAATCTTATTTTTTTCAAACTGCATATCTATACCTTTGATTGCTTCTTTGCCACCATAATAGACATGCAAATCTTTTGTTGATAGGGCTACTTTTTCCTCAGGAAAAGTAATAATATGTCTTTCATTCCAATTATAGTCAGCCACAATGTTTCTCCTTTTTAATAAAAAATCGAGAAGAAAGTAGGACATCAAAGCCTTGTTTAAGCAAGATAGAGCCTATCTTTTTTCTCGAAAATCTAAATTCTGTTTAAGCTGATGTCAGTTTCTTATGTAAGAAGCTACCAATTCGACGTGCAGAAATATTGAAAATTAAAATGAAAATCAATAGAACTGCAGCACTTCCAGCAGAAACCTCTGTCGCATCAGGAATTGTCCCCTCACTATTTACTTTCCAGATGTGTACAGCAAGTGTTTCGGCTTGACGGAAGATAGAAATTGGACTTGTTACACTAAAGAGATTCCAGTTAGACCAATCTAGTGCAGGTGCAGATTGACCTGCTGTATAAATCAGTGCTGCTGCTTCTCCAAAAATACGTCCAGAAGCCAAGACAATACCTGTAACAATACCTGGAAGTGCTTCTGGAATAACGACATGAACTACTGTTTCCCATCTTGACAACCCTAAAGCCAAGCCTGCCTCGCGTTGTGTATGGTGAACAGTACGTAAACTATCTTCTACACCTCGTGTCATTTGTGGAAGGTTAAAGACAGTGAGTGCTAGGGCACCAGAAATAATTGAAAAGCCATACTCAAACTGTACAACAAAGATTAAATAACCAAATAGCCCCACAACAACTGATGGAAGAGAAGACAAAATTTCGATACAAGTACGAATAAAGTTGGTTAATGGACCTTTTTTAGCATACTCTGAAAGATAGATTCCCGCTCCCATTGATAGAGGAACTGAAATCAAAAGAGTTACGACTAAAAGGAAGAAGGAATTATAGAGTTGAATTCCAATCCCCCCACCTGCTTGGTAAGAAGAGGAACGTCCTGTTAGGAAAGACCAGCTTACATGAGGTAACCCTCTAACAAGAATAAAAAGAATGAGAGAGGTCAGAATGGTAACAATAATTGTAGCAATGGCATATAAAATACCTGTTGCCAATTTATTTATTTTTTTAGCGTGCATAGTTTTTCTTTCTTTCTCTTGTAATCATTTTTACTAGCATATTAAAGGCCAAGCTCATCACCAAGAGAACCAAGGCCAGAGACCAAAGTACATTATTTTGAACTGTTCCCATAACGGTATTACCGATCCCCATCGTTAAGACAGAGGTTAAAGTTGCTGCTGGCGTTGTTAGAGAGGTTGGGATAACTGCTGAGTTACCCACTACCATTTGAATCGCTAAAGCTTCTCCGAAAGCACGCGCCATACCAAAGATGACTGCCGTGAAAATTCCTGGTCTAGCTGCATTTAAAATGACACGCCAAATAGTTTGCCAACGTGTCGCTCCCATGGCTAGACTGGCTTCCTTGTAATGTCTAGGAACAGCCTTAAGACTATCTACCGTCATAAAGGTAACGGTTGGTAAGATCATAACAAAAAGTACAAATACCCCTGATAAAATACCAAAACCAGTTCCTCCGAAGATAGATCGGACAAATGGTACTACGACCTGAAGACCAATAAATCCATATACGACAGATGGGATCCCTACTAAAAGTTCAACCGCTGGTTGAAGAATTTTAGCACCGTATTTAGGTGAAATTTCTGTCATAAAGACTGCCGCACCAATAGCAAATGGTGTTGCGATTAAAGCAGATAAAATAGTCACAATGAAAGAACCCATAATCATTGGAAGGGCACCAAGATAAGGTTTGCCTGAAGCGTCTTTCACACTAGGTTGCCATTCTTTTCCAAATAAGAAATCAAATGGATTAATTTTGTCAACAAAGAAAGTCGATAGACCTTTTTGTGCAACAAAGATAAGAATCATTGCCACAATAAAAACAATCAACGCCAAACAGAAAAATGTTATAGCTTTACCAAATTTTTCTAAGCGAGAGTTTTTTGAAGGTGACAATAATTTTTTTGCAAGTTCTTGATTTTTCACAATTGCTCCTCACACAACTATTCAAGTGAATAGTTCTTTATTATTTTTCTGTCACAGTACCGTCAGCATTTTTGGTTACTTTCATATCATGGATTGAAATGTAGCCCATGCTTACCACAATACCTTTTTGAATTTCTTCACTCATCATGTACTCTAAAAATTCTTTTGTCAAACCTGTTGCTTCCCCTTTAGTGTACATATGTTCATAAGACCAAATTGGCCAATCATTCGTTGCCACATTCTCAGCTGTAGGTTCAAAACCATTTAGCTTCAAACTCTTAACTGAATCATCAACATAAGCAAATGACAAGTAAGAAATCGCACCTGGAGTTTGCGATACAATGGATTTTACCATACCGTTAGAATCTTGCTCTTGGCTTTGTTTGGCTGTTTGACCATCCATAATAATGCTATCGAAGGTGGCGCGAGAACCTGAACTTGATGCACGGTTAATAATAGAAATCTCCAAGTCTTTCCCACCAACTTGTTTCCAGTTGGTGTATTCACCTGTAAAAATTTTTCTCAACTGTTCCGTGGTCAAATCAGATACATCAACATTCTTGTTTGTGATAACGGCTAGCCCTGCAACGGCAACCTGATAATCGACCAATGCCTCTGCATCAATACCATCTTTTTCTTCTGCGAACAAATCACTATTACCGATTTGAACAGCACCTGATTGTACTTGCGACAAACCTGTACCCGAGCCTCCACCTTGGACATTGATGGTTTTTCCAAGATTAGCACTGGCAAATTCATCGGCCGCTCCTTCAACAAGAGGCTGGAGGGCGGTTGAGCCAACTGCTGTAATAGACTCACCTTTATCAATCCAACTTGAACATGCAGAAAGACCTATGCCCAATAGACAAACAAGAGCCGTCAAGGCTAGTTTATGTTTCTTTTTCAATATATTTTTCCTTTCAAAGTGAAAGTATTTTTAGAAAGTTTCTTCTATAAAAGCAACCAACTTTCCACCTTCCACTATACCATAGTTAATAACTTTTGGAAAGACTTTTTAACTAAATCGCAAACCTTTTGGAAAGGCATTCTTTAGGGTTTTGTCAACCACCTTTGCAAATCCTATTCCATTGCCTTCTATTGCGATATAGTACCAATCATTTGCATAGGATTTGGGGAGACTAACAGTTTGTCCTGAAACATATTTTTTAAAATCCTCTTGAGTCATTTCAATCACTTGATCCACTTCATCTGGATGTAACGCTAAGCCTAAAGCAAAGCTCGGTTCAAAACGCTTTTTCTTAAAGGTTCCAAGATGTAGCCCATTTCTTGCAATTTTAAGTTGACTTAAATCAGGAAGATGATTTGGTAACAAATAAAGTTGTTCACCAAAAACTTGAAGCACCCCGCTTAAATCAGTATTGACTTTCCGACGATAAAACTCCTCCCACAACTGCACCTGTTCTCTAGTGAGATTGGTTCGAGCACTCTTTAGCTTACTAGATGTTTGGTGTGTTTGTGTATCCCTTAACTTAGCAACAAATTGTCCCTCACCCTTGAAACGATGTGGATACATCCGAGCCACCTCTGGCATATCAATGCCAGAAACCATCCCATTTTCTTTAGGAATCATTTCTAAACTTAAGTTATAATCAATTTCCATAAGCCAACGGACAATATCTTCATTTTCTTCTGGTGACCAAGTACATGTGGAATAAACGATACTCCCTCCCGGTGCTAACATATCTAAGGCATCTCGTAAAATTTCTTGTTGTACTTTTGCACATTGGCTAGGATAATCCTCATTCCAATATTGAATAGCCGCAGGATCCTTACGAAACATCCCCTCTCCTGAACAAGGAGCATCTAAGACAATGAGATCAAAATAATTTGGAAAGACTTTAGCTAATCGAGTAGCACTTTCATTAGTAATCACAACATTTCTTGCACCAAATCGTTCAACATTTTCAACTAGAATCTTACTTCTTTTGTGATTGATTTCATTACTCACCAAAATCCCCGTATTGTCTAGATAGGAAAGAAGATGAGTGGTTTTTCCTCCAGGTGCTGCAGCTAAATCTAGTACCTTCATTCCTTTTTTAGGTGAGGCAACCTGGGCAACCATCTGTGCTGCAGGTTCTTGGGAATAGACTAAGCCCGTCACATGATCGCTAGATTTTCCTGACACTTTTCCATAATAAGACCAAGGCATATTGTTAATTGGGGTATCAAATTTTTTGATATTGGCTTTTAAGGGATTGATTCTAAAAGCTGAAATTGCTTCTTGGTCAAATGTTTTAAAAAAAGCCTCGGCTTCATCTCCTAATAATTGTTGATATTTTTTTATAAATGTATCTGGAAACTTCATTTATTTCTATTATTTACTCCATTATAGTTTTTTATTGGATATTTTTTCATAAAAAAGAGAGTGGATAATTGACACTTTCATTCCTAAGGTGACAATTTCACTCTTTCATCTAACAGATTAACTATGCTCATTCACCACAGACTGTATCAAGGTCAATTTATCTTTCGGAACAAACATAATCGCTTGACGAGTACGAAAATCAGGATGTTCACCTGTCATTGTCAGTGTAACATAGCCAAGACTTTCTCCCATAATAGATGCTGCAGCATAATCCCAAGGATAGATACAAGAGAAGTAAGCCATCAACTTTCCTTCTAGAACACGGCTCATACTAATACCAGCACTACCATACACACGAAGACCCAAACTCTGTTTAATCAGCTCACCAACTCCCATAGTATTATGAGCATACATACCGCTATTTGCCGCAATAAGAAACTGACTAATCGGCTTATCTTTGTATGGTGATAACTCCTGACCATTTAACGTAACAGGAAATACCCCACCACCTGCATAAAGCTGATCGTCCATTAAGTTATAAATAATCCCAAATTGCCCAACACCTGCTTCATAATAAGCTAGCATAATCGCAAAATCTTGACCTTGGGACACAAAATTAACCGTACCATCAATTGGATCTAATACCCAAACATTTCCCTCATCAATAGGGTGAAGAAGATGACCTTCTTCTGCTAAGATAAAATCATTGGGATAATATAACTTTATCTGTTCCACTAAAAACTGCTGAGTAGCTTGATCAACATTAGTTACCAAATCATCAAACTGACTCTTACTAGCAATCTCTAGAGGGTTTTTCATACTTTCTTTAACCAAAGCACCTGCTTCTTTGATTAGGCTTTTTGCAAATTCAAATTTAGTCTCCAAGTTTCAGCATCCCTTTCCCTTTTTCTTGAGCACATTTCACTACCTGATAGGTCGAGTACCCTGAAACACTCTTGAAATCCCGATCAATTTGCTTTTCTTCCGCTTTACTTCTAACAATTTCTTTGAACATTTGATAGCTTTTTAAAAGTTCTTCGGCTCTAACTCCCTTTTCATAAGCTAACTCCACTTGATTCAAAAAATGAAGCACTGACGATATTTCCTCAGTGCTCCATGACAAATTAAGTGGATAAGAATAATTATCTTTCATCTCTTCCCTCAATTTCAGCTCTAATGGTCGCTTGGCGCAACTCTTGTTTTCTGTAATCACGCGATAAAAAGGCACGAATCTCATCTTCGTTAAATCCGATTTGCATGCGCTTACTATCCATGATAATAGGACGTCTTAATAAACTTGGATAGTCTGCTATCAACTGGATCAACTCCGATACAGACATCTCCTCAACATCGACATCTAATTTTTGAAAAACCTTTGAACGCGTAGAAATAATATCTTCTGTCCCATTTTCTGTAAAAGATAAAATGGACAGCAATTCCTGTGGTGTCAAAGGATTTGTAATAATATTATGCTCTTGATAAGGCACTTCATGTGCAGATAACCAGGCTCTCGCCTTACGGCAACTAGTACAGCTGGGTGATAAAAATAAGGTAATCATAATGGAGCCTCTTTTTAATATTTCCTACTCTACTTATATTATACCTTTTTTTTAGCTATTGAGCTATACTTTTTCGTAATTTCTTGCGAGTTGCTCATCTACTTTTAATTGAGTCACTAGCTCATCAATTCCTTTAAATTTTACCATGTCTCGAATTTTATCCAGCCAAACAACCTCTATAGTATTCCCATATAAATCACCTTCAAAATCAAAAATATGTGCTTCAAGTCGCAATTCAGTACCATCAAAAGTCACATTTTTTCCAACACTCGTCATCGCACGATATTTCTTTCCTGATAGGATAACGTCTGTAATATAGACACCATCTTTTGGTAAATAGGTTCGATCAATTGGAGAAAAATTTGCTGTTGGATAGCCAATCGTTCTCCCTCTTGCATCACCATGCACCACGATACCACGAGTTGAAAAGTGATATCCCAAAAGATGATTAGCTTCAGCAACTTGACCGTTTTTGATCAATTGACGAATGCGGGTAGAACTAATTTTTTCGTCTCCTGAGGTTTGCTCAGAAACAATCACCACTTGTCCCGAAAAGTTTCGTTGGAGATAAGCACAACTTGTCCGATTATGACCAAAATGATAATCAAAGCCAGCTACCACCGTATTAGCACGTAGATTTTCTATATATTTATGAATGAAATCATCAGAGCTGACACCAGCAAATTGGCTAGTGAAGTCAACAAAATAAAGATAGTCAACACCGTATTCCTCAAATTTCTCCAAACGTTTTTGCGGAGAAACAATATGTAAGAGGAGTTCGGGATCAAAGCGAGCAAATGTTAACTTTGGAGATTCTGGAAAAGTTAAAACTGCCACTTTAAGTCCTTTTTTATCGGCAATGAGTCGAGCTTGATCAAAAAGTTCCTTATGTCCTCGATGAAGACCATCAAAATATCCTAGAACTAGGACCGTTTCTTCTTTTTGATGAATATCATTTTCATCTTTAATGTGAAATATTTTCATAAATTTATTGTACCACACTTAGAAAAAAAGAGAAGAAATAAACTCTTCTCTCTACACTAGCACTTTCCTAGGTTTATAGTCTTGGTGACGTCTTTCTAAGATCGCTAAGACCTTGCCATCTCTAAAAGCTGCTACCAACTCTTCTTGACAATCCAATTGGATGAAGCGACCAAAACTAATCTCCGTCATCTGTTCTTCTGTCAATTCAACACGAGGGATATCCCCCACACCGTACTCCATAGGAAGTAAAAACGAAAAATCTTGTTTAGCTACTTTTTCTTCTATCTGCTCTAAGGTTAGAGAATCTTGTAGTTCCAACCCTGCTGAAGCAGTTCTTTTTAAGGCTGACATATGGCTCGCATACCCTAATTGTTTCCCTAAATCTACTGATAAGGTGCGGACATAAGTCCCTTTGCTACAGGCTACTCGGAAAGTAAACACAGCTTTGCCATCTGCTACAGTAACTGGTGAGGTACGGACAAATTCGTAGATAGTTACCTGACGCTCTGGTCTATCAACTGTCTCACCAGCACGCGCATACTCATAAAGCTTTCGACCATTAACTTTTACTGCCGAGTACATCGGAGGAATTTGCGTAATGTCTCCCACAAAATCCGCCATCACTGCATCAATTGCCGTCTCGCTCAAGTCACTAACGGGTGTCATCTCAACAACCTCTCCTGAGGTATCTTCTGTCGTTGTAGAAAAACCAATCGTGATTTCTCCCTCGTAGACTTTTCCTGCCTCTGTCATATACTCAATCACGCGCGTCGCTTTCCCAACTGCAATAGGTAAAACACCTGTCACATCTGGATCAAGTATCCCCCCATGACCAATCTTTTTTTCCTTTAAAATTTTTCGAAGTTTAAAAACAGCATCGTGCGAGGTCATCCCCGCTACTTTTCTTAAATTAATAATTCCTGAAATCATGTTTTTATTATAACACAAAGAACCGTTCTTGTCGGCGGTCCGGCATGATTTAGATTTCCCAATAAAAAATCATTGTTAATCCTAAAAGACAGATGGAGATCTTGGACGTATTCTGAGATATCTTGAGACTCCCCCTGTTCATCACGCGCAGTCCTATAGATAACATGGTCACCTGATCTCTTTATTCTGTGCGGAGCCATTCAAAAATCTTCCTAGGTTTTTCCAATATTTTGGAAGAATGGCAGAGCTCCACATGACGTCCAATCTGGATTGGAGTTCGTTTGAAAATCTTGTTTTCAATGGGTGGCTACCATTGTGCAGGTCAACGAGAATATCCTTGACTTCTGAGTTCTGGTTGATAATCTCTGCAACAGGTGGATTAAACTCTATTAGATTATTCATAGGTTATTACCTTATTTCAACCAATAGGCAAATCCTATTGTCTGCTTTGAAAAACCGTATTGTTCATAGAATTGATGCGCTCCAGAACGCTGCTCAGTTAAACCTGAATTCAAGGCTAAAGCAATACAGCCATTTGACTTGGCAAAATCTGAAACAGCATCTACTAATTTGGTCGCTAACCCCTTTCGACGATGCTTATCTGATACTACCAATGCAAGAATACGACAGTATGCACCATCTGTTTCAAAAAAATACATTTTGTGAAATCCAACAAAACCAAGGATTTGATTATTTTCCTCAACTACAAACAAATGATAATCGGGTTGTTTCAACAAATTCAACCATCTTGACTCTAGGTCCAACTCATCTACCGGATAACCTAATTCGACCATTAATGGCACACAAGCAGTAAAATCCTCATTTTCAAATGCTCTAATCATCACTCACTCCTCCTGCAGCGCCTCAAACTTTTCACGCATAGTCGGGTTTTTTCTGGTCAATTTCTTAACAGAAACGTCTTCTAGCTTATTATTGGCAAGCCTCAATTGATTCTCTGATGTTGTCAGCGCCGCCTTAACCGCCTCCATTCGTTTAATGGATTTATCTATTTCCTCAATAGCTTTTTGGAAATTTTTACTTGCAGAATGGTAGTTTTTGGCAAAAGCTGTCTTAAAGGTTTCGAGATCCTCCTCAAAATGCGTGATATCAATATGTTGTTCTTTCACCAAAGCTAATTCTTGTTTATATTTTAAACTATTGAGCGCAGCATTTCGCAAAAGCCCAATCAGCTGAATGAAAAACTGAGGACGAACTACATACATCTTCTCATACTTGTGACTGACATCCACGATGCCCGTATTGTAATAGTCATTATCAGATTCTAGCATTGAAACCAAGACAGCATACTCACAATTTTTTTCTCTTCTATCCTTGTCTAGCTCCTTGAAAAAGTCCTCGTTTTTATGTTTTTTGACAGTGTCATCTGCTTCATTTTTCATTTCAAACATGATGGAGAGAATCTCGACACCATTTTCATCCGACTCACGATAGATATAATCCCCTTTTGATCCCCTGTCAGAGAGTTGATTGTCCTTTTCAAAGTAGGCATTAGGAAAAGCTAGATGGCGTACCTTATTAAATTCTGCTTCTGCATATAGCTCTAAACTCTCACCGATAGCTTTTGTAGATTGCTGGGCTTTAAAGTTTTTATAAAATTCTACCTGTTCATTTGCAACTTTTAACTGAACTTCATACTCTTGGCGACTGGTAGCTAAGGCTAACTCTTGCTTTTGCTCTTGTAAAAGAAGAGCGCTTTGAGCAGCATCACGTTCCTTTTCTAGAGCCGACATAACTGCTTGATGTTCTTGATCTTTTTCTAAACTTAATTTCTCTAACTTAGATTGAAGGTCAGCTAATGCCTTATCTTTTTCAGCCAATTTTTTCTCAAACTGAAGCTCCTTTTTCACATCTAAAGCCTCTAAGCTAGCCTGTAATTCCAAAATCTCCCTATCTTTATTAGCTAGTCTATCTTCTAGGTTGCGTTGTGCCTTCTCCTTTAATAACTCTGTTTCACGTGCCAGACGCTCATGGACTTCTTTATCAAACTCTGAGCCACGCACCTGAGCTAATAGTTGACTATACTCTGTTTCGTTAACTTGAAAGGCAGTCCCGCAGTGGGGACAAGTAATATTGTGCATATTCCCTCCATATTTTTTTCTACTAATTTGAAAGTTTTATCTTCTAACAGTAAATCGTCACTTCAAAAAAACGTAATTGTCTCACTTGATATTATTGTATCAAAAAAAGGTCAACTAGACCTTCTCTGACTTATAGTCTTGGTAAAAATCAACTTTTAGTTGTATAAAATGCTCCATATCATGTAGAAGTTGAAATAAGGTTGCTCTTGTCTCAAACTCCTCTCTGGTCTTAGGTAAGTCCCTTTTTCTAAAGCGTTGTAAAAAATGCTCAATAGCATCTAGGAGATCTTGAGCTGGATTTTCTTGACTTAACTGTTCAGCTGTTTCTTGGAATAACTGAGCCAAAATTAAACTCTCATCACTTTTTAGGTGACAATGATTGATATTTTCAGCCATTTGACGTAATACTTTTGTTTGCGCAATACGCATTTCAAAATAATGCACCTGATAATTAGTTTGATTAAACAATTGGTTACGTCTATCAAGATAGACCAAAGCTAGAGCATCTTGTAACATAACCTCCAACTCCTTGATGAGTTGGGCATCATTTGTACCATCACCTTTTAACAAAAAACTATTAAACCGTAATAGAATCTTTTTTAACTGTTCTTCAACCCGTTCATGGTAGTCTAAAATTTCATTTTGTCGCGACGGCATATATAAATTAAATAACAGAGCTACCCCTGCACCGATGATAAAAAGTCCCAGCTCATTTATTAACCATGACCAAGCAATACTTTTTTCTAACAACAAGTGTGTTACAAGAACAGTACTTGGTGCTATTCCTGCCTCTAATTGATAGCGATAAGCTATTGGAACATAAATCAGAAGATAAACAATAACCGCAGGAATATGGTAACCCAAGATACCAAATGCCACCGCTCCTAAAATTAAAGCTAAAATAGCTGAAAATAATCGTTGTCGTGCCATTTTAAACGACGTCCGTCGTGTATCTAATACACTTAGTATAGCAATAATTCCAGCTGATGTTGCGTAAAGAAAACCTAATTTCTGAGCCATAAAAATGGATAGCCCTGTAGCTAGGGCTAATTTTATGGTGCGTTCCCAAATGGACATTTCTTCCTCCTTATCTTGATTTTTATAACCATATCCTCTCAACAGTTAATTTTTAAATAGTTTGAAGAGTTCTTCTATTTTCTGAGCGATTAGATATGGTTGCTCCTCCTTGACGATTAGTTGCTCATCAGCATAGGGGACTAAAGGGGCATATTTTCCAATCTGAACAGCATATAAGGAGTGTTTGAAAAACTCAATATCATTTTGATCGTTTCCAAAAGCCACATAGGGAGCCTTTAACACCTCCATCAATGTTGTGGCTTTATTCACACCATAGGGATTGATATAAAGGCACTTCTCATGCTCATGATAAGAAAAATCAAGACAAGCCAATTCTCTAACATCTGCCAACAGAGAATCTACCAAGTCTTCATGATCTCCCATATAAATCACCATCTTGATCGGGTGCTCCAACTTCTCCAAAGACACTTCTTTTGCTAGATGAAGCGGGTCAACACTAGAAATGAAAGGAATCTTTTCTTTTAGTGAAGTGCTGTAATTAAAATCATTGTCAACGAAATAAGGGAGATTATAGGCTTGACACCAAGATAAGATTGTCTTAAAGGCTTGCTTATCAAGTACCTTATCTTTAAAAATTCGACCACCGTTAAAGACTAAACCTCCATTTAGTCCAACCACCAATCGCTGACTGAGGCTGTCTCCTAAAATCCCTAAACAATCACGATAAGATCTAGCCGAAGCAAAACCAACTTGATGTCCATATTGCTCTGCTTTTTCCAAAACATCCTTGATGGAACTATCCATTGAGAAACCATCAAAGCACAGGGTTCCATCTAAATCGAAAATAAAATACATGATTGCCTCCTTCCAAATATTCTAACACAGTTTTCAGAAAACAACAAAAATAGGAGTGTCGAAACACCCCTGTCTTTGATTTTAGGCTTTTTTCTCCTCAATCGTCATTTCACCATTTTTTAGAGTAGCGACTAGATGTTTAGCTTCTAAATGATCAAGATAAAAATCAGTCACACGATCTCTAATATCTTGTTCAATTACCCGACGAAGAGGTCTTGCTCCCATTGCTTTATCATACCCCTTGTCGATTAAGTAAGCCTTAGCTTCATCTGTCACTTCAAGTGTAATATCTTTTCTTGCCAAAGTGCGGTTGACATCTGATAACATCAAATCAACAATTTCACCAAGATCCTCTTTACTTAAGTGGCTAAACTCAATAACACCATTAAAGCGATTTAGGAACTCTGGACGGAAGTAAGGTGCAATCCGGTCCATAATTTTTTGCTCCTCATCGTCATCTGATACTTGATTTAAACCAAATCCAGCGTTTGATGTTGCAATAATAACGGTATTTTTAAAGTTAACAGTATTACCTTGACCATCTGTTAAATGCCCGTCATCCAAAACTTGAAGTAATAGGGTAATCACTTGAGGATCTGCTTTTTCAATTTCATCAAGAAGAACAATAGAATAAGGGTTGCGACGAACACGCTCGGTTAGAGTATTACTGTTATCATCATATCCTACATAACCTGCCGTTGTCCCAATCAATTTAGAAACAGCTGTACGATCTGAAAACTCAGACATATCTAAACGGATAATGGCATCCTTGGTACCAAATAAATCAATTGCTAATTGTTTAGCTAACTCAGTCTTACCAACTCCAGTTGGACCAACAAATAAGAAACTACCAATCGGACGATTACCATCATCAAATCCTGCACGATTACGACGAATTGCTCGTGCGACCATCTCAACAGCTTGATCTTGCCCGATTACTTTTCCTTTTAAGCGGCTGTTAAGTTCTTTTAAGCGCTCAATATCACTTGACCCCATATTAGAAACAGGAATACCTGTCATACGCTCAACGGATTCTGCCACATCATTGATTGTGGCTTTTGTTTTTTGAGTTTCAGTATGATTCTCGATTTGTTTTTGCAATTCTTCGATGCGAACCTTGCTGTTTAATGCTGTCTCATAATCTTGTTTTTCAACTGCATCCTCTTGTTTTGATCGTTCTTTAGCAATTTCTTCTTCAAGGGTATGAACATCTGTTACAGAATGTTGTGCTGCAAGGTGTGCTGCCGTAACATCTACCAAATCTATGGCTTTATCAGGAAGACTACGTTGTGGGATGTACTGGATAGAATAATCCACTGCTGCTTTTAGAACCTCATCTGGCAAAATAACATTATGGTGTTCTTCATATAGTGAGCGAATACCTTGCAAGATTTTTAATGTATCCTCTGCAGACGGTGCTTTCACTTTTACTTCGTTGAACCGTCTTGCTAGTGCTGCATTTTTCAAGATTGTATTGCGGTATTCATCCTCTGTACTAGCACCAATGATGGTTAATTCTCCCCGAGAAAGAGCGGGTTTAATAATATCTGCTAAACCTTTTGAACCACTATCTGAACCAGTATTACCTGCTCCTAAAATTTGGTGAATCTCATCGAAAAATAAAATAATATTCCCAGCTTCCTTAACTTCACTCACAAGATTTTGAATATTCTCCTCAAAGCTACCACGATATTGAGTTCCCGCTTCCAAACCAGAGATATCAATAGAAATTAACTCCTTACCTTTAATCGCAGCAGGAACATCTCCGTGAACAATAGCTTGTGCCAAACCTTCAACAACAGCTGTTTTACCAACGCCTGCATCTCCCACTAAGACTGGATTGTTTTTTGTTCGACGTGCCAAGATTTCTGACGTTTCTTGGATTTCTTTATTTCGACCAATCACCGGATCAAGCAAACCTAGACGTGCTTCTTCAGTCAAGTTACGTCCAAGTTTAGCCAGAATACCATCTGATTTTAATGCTTTATGAGATGTTTTTTGTGCTTCAACTCCCTCATACTGTGGAAGTTGTCCTGTTTGACGATAATAGGCAAATTCTTCTGGTGTTACCTCACGGCCGTTAATTAAATAACGACGACTCTCAGTGTTATAACCACCCATATTCCCCATCAATTGGTTAAAAATATCATCCATGTTTCCAAATCTGTCAAATTGATTATTTCTGTTTGTCATCATCATTACCTCTTATATTTTTCTATACATTAATCATCCAGATCCCATTATCTGAATTCGGTAGTTTTGACCAAAACTAACCTTTTGACCTTCACTGACCTTAAGTATATAGTAATACTTTTGTAACATAATGTCAACAAAAAAGTTTTATTTTTTTGATATAATAAAAAATTTAAACAAAAAGCATATCTAGTTGGTGGAAGAACTAGATATGCTTTCTACAAAATATAATAGGCTAACAGATTATTTTTTTTCAATCGGAGCTACACTGGCCAGTAGCTTTTTCAATCCTACTTCTGAAAACTTAATTTTTAACTCTTGTGCCTGTCCTTGTCCAGAGACTTCGAGAACTATTCCATCACCCCACTTTTTATGATGGGCAACATCCCCAACTTTCCAATGGTCTGATATTTTAGATGAAGCTTGTGTGAATGGTCTAGGTGCAGCACTTGCCTTACGTTGTTGAAGGGCCTCTTGCAAGCTCATTCCTTTGGCAAAAGATTCCCCACTACCCTTAGAGCTTGCAATAAAAGAGGTTTGAGCTGGGCGAGCTAGACCGTCATAGCTCAATAATTCCTCACTGATCTCTTTAATAAATCGCGTTGGACGATTGTAACTTGTCCGCCCAAAAAGCGTACGGCTATTAGCATTGGTCAAATAAAGAACCTCCTCAGCACGAGTAATACCAACATAAGCCAAACGTCGTTCTTCCTCCAGCTCATCTCTATCTTCTGTTGCACGAGACAAAGGAAATACCCCTTCTTCCATTCCAATCAAAAAGACAACTGGAAACTCTAACCCTTTGGCAGCATGAAGCGTCATCAAGGTCACCTCAGCTGTCTCAGTATCTCCATCATCAGTATCAGCAATCAAAGCCAAATCATTCAAGAAACGACTCAAACGCTCCAATCCTGTCTCCCCCTCTGATGTCTCTGATGCCTTATCATCAAAATTTTTGGTCACAGATAAAAATTCTTGGATATTTTCTACCCTTGCTTGACTCTCTAGAGTATTTTGTACTTTAAGAGATTCTAAGTAACCTGTCCGTTCTAACACCTGCTCAACAACCTCTGAAATGGAGAGTTGATCTAAACCATCACGGATATCAAATAGAATGTTAGCTAGCTCGCCAACTGCTTGCGCAGCTTTCCCACGTAAAGGAGAAATTAAAATATTTTCAGCTGCATCTAAAAGAGAGAGTTGCTGTTCTTGAGCAAAAAGACGAAGTTTATCCAAACTTCCTGGACCAACACCACGCTTAGGCTCATTCACAATACGTTCAAAACTGATATTATCACTGGGGTTTGATATCACATTGAGATAAGCAATGACATCACGAATTTCTTTACGACTATAGAATTTGGTTCCTCCAACCATGGTATAAGGAATATTAGACTTTAAAAGCGCCTCCTCAATCGTACGAGATTGCGCATTCGTGCGATAAAGCACAGCAAAATCTTTGAAATTTTTACCAGATGAGGTCACCATATTGTCGATCTTGCTGGCAACAAAAACAGCTTCTTCTTGCTCATCGCGTGCACGAAAATACACAATAGCTTCGCCGTCTGCATTTTGTGTCCATAAGCGCTTGGGACGACGGTTATAATTGTTTTTAATCACATCATTAGCAGCTTGAAGGATTTTTTTAGTCGAGCGATAATTCTCTTCCAATAAGACCACCTTAGCTTCTGGGTAATCTTTTTCAAAATCCAAAATATTTTGCATATCTGCTCCACGCCAACCATAAATTGACTGGTCTGCATCTCCAACCACACAAATATTTTTAAATCGAGAAGCTAAAAGTTTGACCAATTGATATTGCGCATGGTTGGTATCTTGGTATTCATCCACATGAATATATTGGTAGCGTTGCTGATAATAAGCTAAAACATCTGGATGTTGATCAAATAAGCGCAAGGTCATCATAATTAAATCATCAAAATCCATGGCCTCGCTACGACGTAACTCTTCCTGATAAGCTTTATAACACTTAGCAACAACTTGGGTGTACATATCAGATGCTTGGTGTTCATAAGCACGTTCATCCAATAAATCATTCTTAGCGTTTGAAATTGTTCCTAAGATCGAACGCTCATTCCAATTTTTAGGATCAAGATTGAGCTGCTTAATAATACGCTTCATTAAGGTTCTTTGTTCACCTGGATCTATGATGGTAAAATTACGATTGTAGCCAATATGATCTGCATCTCGACGTAAAATACGCACACACATGGAGTGAAAGGTCGCAATCAAGGTCTCTTGTGTCGCTGGATTTAACAGCATGGCTCGTTCCCTCATTTCACGTGCTGCTTTATTGGTAAAGGTAATCGCTAAGATATTCCACGGATTCACCATTTTTTCATCAATAAGATAAGCGATGCGATGCGTTAATACTCTTGTCTTTCCAGACCCTGCTCCTGCCATAATCAAAAGCGGTCCCTCAGTCGTCATCACCGCTTCTGCCTGCTTGTCATTCATACCGTTTAATAATGGATTCATAATATTATACAAAGGGCTGATACTTTAAAAAGTCAACTTTCTAAAATAACTTCCCTATTTAGCTACCGTAACTAAATATTCCTTTCCTTTTTCTTTCAACAGACTTCTGTTAACAAAAATAATCCTTACTATTTTACCACTTTTTCTATAAAATATCAGAATCCATGTCAATTTACCATTCTTCAATAGCATCATAAAAGAGTTTAAAAGACTATTGACAAACATTAAAACTTTATATATGATAGAACGTATATTAATTTAATAAGCGATTGACGTTTTTCAGGAGAGAAAGGTTCGCCTTTCACCGAAGGAGTTATACTCTCAGGTATCTAGATCATTCTAGATGGGACTGATTAACCGACGGACTTCTGGAGAGACCATTTTTGGCGCCGAAGGGGCAAGGCATACTGCTCAATCTCTCAGGCAAAAGGACAGAAGAGGTATAGAAAAAAAACTAGATCAAACTAGATTTTTTGTGTAGCCTTTTATGACGATTTATCCAGAGGTATCGAAAGATAGCCTCTTTTTCTTGTTTAAAACCAATCGTACATAAGGAGATTTTATATGTTGGAATTTTTTACCGCTATTGATAACATTGTTTGGGGAGCTCCCTTACTTGTTTTATTAGTGGGTACTGGAATTTATCTGACAGTTCGTTTGGGGCTTTTACAGGTTACAAGATTACCAAAAGCCTTTAAACTTATCTTTGTTGATGATAAAGGCGAAGGTGACATTTCAAGTTTTGCTGCACTAGCAACTGCTCTGGCTGCAACTGTTGGAACAGGAAATATCGTCGGGGTTGCGACTGCTATTAAATCTGGTGGGCCAGGAGCTCTGTTTTGGATGTGGGTGGCTGCTTTCTTTGGAATGGCAACAAAATATGCTGAGGGACTTTTAGCGATTAAGTTTCGCTCAAAAGATGCTGAAGGTAAAGTGTCTGGAGGACCAATGCACTACATTCTTCTCGGTATGGGACAAAAGTGGAAGCCATTAGCTATCTTCTTTGCAGTTGCAGGCGTATTGGTTGCCTTTTTAGGAATTGGAACTTTCTCTCAAGTAAACTCTATTACCTCATCACTTGAAAATAGCTTTGGATTGTCTCCACAAATTGTTAGTATTGTCATTGCCATTATTGTAGCTATTATCATTTTCGGAGGGATTGAATCTATCTCTAACGTCTCAACAAAGGTTGTTCCATTTATGGCCATTCTCTATATCGTTGCAACTTTAGCGGTTATCTTTACCTACAGTGATCAAATCATCCCGTCACTAGAATTAGTTTTCAAAAGTGCTTTTACTAAAAGTGCTGCTATTGGTGGTTTTGCTGGAGCAACTGTTAAAGAAGCAATTCAAAGAGGGATTGCGCGTGGCGTATTTTCAAATGAATCTGGGCTTGGATCTGCTCCTATTGCCGCAGCTGCCGCTAAAACAAATGAACCTGTTGAACAAGGTTTGATCTCTATGACAGGTACCTTTATTGATACCATTATCATCTGTACATTGACTGGTCTTTCCATTCTTGTCACAGGAAAATGGACTGTTGAAGGACTTGAGGGAGCTCCTTTGACACAGGCCGCATTTGGAAGTATCTTTGGAACACCAGGCGAACTTGCCTTAACAATTTGTTTGGTCCTATTTGCTTTCACTACAATTCTAGGATGGAGTTACTATGGCGAGCGTTGTTTTGAGTTTTTATTCGGAGTGAAACACCTCAAAATTTACCGAATCATCTTGATTACGATGGTTGCGCTTGGAGGCTTTTTAAAACTTGAACTAATCTGGGTTATTGCAGATATCGTTAATGGACTAATGGCTCTACCTAATTTAATTGCACTACTAGTCCTTTCACCCGTAATTATTAAGGAAACAAAAAAATATTTCCATAAAAAATAAGTCACTTCTAGAAAAGCCATATCTTCTATCTGAGTTTTTAACATGTAAAGAAGATATCGGCTATTTTTAATAAAAGAGGGATTTGACAAGCGCCTTTTATTCGTGTAGTATTATAGGTTGGAAATATTTTCATAGCTTTTTCAAAAGCTATCATTTAGAAATAGGAGTTTATATGTTAGATATATTTTCTACCATTGACAGTTTTGTTTGGGGTCCTCCTTTGCTAATTTTATTAGTCGGGACTGGGATCTATTTGACTGTCCGACTTGGTTTACTGCAAGTCTTAAAATTACCAAAAGCATTTCATCTTATTTTTTCAGGTAGCGATGGAGAGGGAGATGTTTCTAGTTTCGCTGCTCTTTGTACAGCTCTAGCAGCTACCGTGGGAACTGGAAATATCGTCGGAGTGGCTACTGCTATTAAATTAGGTGGACCTGGAGCCTTGTTTTGGATGTGGACAGCTGCTTTCTTTGGGATGGCAACTAAATATGCCGAAGGTCTATTAGCTATCAAATATCGGACGACAGATGAAAATGGAGAAATTGCCGGCGGTCCTATGTATTATATCACCATAGGGATGGGAGAAAAATGGAAACCACTGGCTATAGTTTTTGCCATTTTTGGTGTAATGGTTGCCCTCCTTGGGTCTGGGACCTTTACACAGGTTAATTCTATCACTGATTCGATCAAAACATCTACTGGAATCTCTCCTCAAATTGTAGGACCTGTTTTAGCTATCTTAGTTGCTGTCATCATCTTTGGAGGGATTCAAACGATCTCCAATGTATCAACAAAAATTGTACCTTTTATGGCTGTCCTCTATGTTCTTGCAGCCTCTACTATTTTAATTGTAAATGCTGATAAACTAGGAAGCACTCTAGCACTCGTTATCCAATCAGCCTTTACAGGAAAAGCTGCAACTGGGGGCTTCGCAGGCGCTACTGTAATGTTAGCAATCCAATCTGGGATAGCACGAGGGATTTTTTCAAATGAATCTGGACTTGGTTCAGCTCCTATTGCCGCAGCTGCTGCCAAAACAAATGAACCTGTTGAACAAGGTTTAATTTCTATGACAGGAACTTTCATTGACACTATTATTATTTGTAATTTAACTGGTCTTGCCATTCTTGTTACTGATGGATGGAAAACCAATTTAAACGGCGCTGCTTTGACCCAATCTGCATTTTCATCGGTCTTTTCTGACTTAGGAGCGCATGCCTTAACAATCAGCCTTGTTTTATTTGCCTTTACTACTATTCTTGGATGGGGCTATTATGGAGAGCGTTGTTTCGAGTTCCTTTTTGGATCAAAATCCATTATTATTTACCGCATTATTTTTGTTACTATGGTAGCACTCGGTGCTTTTCTTAAACTAGAGCTTATTTGGATTATTGCTGACATCGTTAATGGACTAATGGCTATTCCAAACCTCATCGCTCTTCTGGTTCTCTCCCCAATTATCATCAAAGAAACTAAAAAATACTTTGATAAAAATAAATAATAAAATGAATGGCATGATTCTTATGATTAAGACATGCCTTTTTACACGTCTAGATTTCTTTTAAATCTTATCATTTAAAATACCATTTATAAAATGATATAATAAAGTATTGCCATAACATTAAAAGGAGTTATCATGAGTCATAACCCAACAGACAATCTAAAACTTGCAGAACGCGGTGCCATTATTAGTATCACTGCTTATGTTATGCTATCTATAGCTAAGCTTACTGTCGGCTATTTTTTACATTCCTCATCACTGGTTGCAGATGGATTCAATAACGTCTCTGACATCATTGGAAACATTGCGATATTGATAGGCCTCAGATTAGCTAGATGTCCAGCAGACTTAGATCATCGCTTTGGTCATTGGAAAATCGAAGATCTCTCTAGTCTCCTGACTTCATTTATCATGTTCGTCGTTGGATTTCAGGTATTGCTTCAAACTATCCAGATGATTGTGAATAATAGCAAAACCGAGATTGACCCAATAGGGGCTATTGTCGGTATCATATCAGCTGTCATTATGTATCTGATTTACCTTTACAATAAACAATTAGCTAATAAAGCAAAATCGGGTGCGCTATTAGCTGCCGCTAAAGACAACCTATCTGATGCTGTTACTTCTATCGGAACTTCTATTGCTATTATTGCAAGTTCACTTAATTTTCCTATTATTGATAAGATTGTAGCTATTATCATCACCTTTTTTATTCTAAAAACTGCCTATGATATTTTTATAGCTTCTGCTTTTAGTTTATCAGATGGATTTGATGACAGTCATCTAAAAGAATATGAATTAGCCATTCTCCAAATTCCAAAAATTTCTCGTGTTAAATCACAGCGAGGAAGAACTTATGGAAGCAATGTTTACCTCGATCTTGTCTTAGAGATGAATCCTGATCTTTCAGTTTATGAAAGTCATGAAATTACAGAAGAAGTTGAAAACTTACTCCGAGAAAAATTTAATATTTACGATATTGATATCCATGTCGAACCATCAAGTATTCCCGAAGATGAAATTTTTGAAAACATTTACAATAAACTTTATAAGTATGAAAAAATTATCCTCTCTCAAATTCCAGATTATACCGAACTCCTTTCTAAAGATATCATTTGGATTGCTAATGACGGACAGTCTTACCAGCTAACTCAACTGGATACAATTTTTACAGCTCAGACTAATGATTTTAGTGAATTTTCAATGGTATCAGTTAGTCAAAAAACAAAACTTATCACCTATACGTTAAACGGTGAAAAACACACCTCACTTTGGCGCCGACACGAAAATTGGCAACTTCTTTTTCATCAAATCACTACTTTAACTCTGTCAAATCAAGAATAACTAAAATATCTCTCTTTTCATAAAAAAATAAAGACATCAGAAGTGAAATCTGATGTCTTTATTTTTTTAGTTCTTTACAGCATCGGTTGCCACATCTTCACCAAACCATTTATTTGAAATTTCTTGGAATTTTCCTGATTGGTAAAGCTTATTAAAGGCTTTATTAATATTTTCCACTAATGTTTTATCAGATTTACGGGCTCCGACAGCAAAATCTTCACCCTCAAATTCACTCTTAATAATATTGTACTGATCCAACTCACCTTCTTGTTGAAGATAATAATTAGCATACACACGATCGATCAATAAGCCATCAATACGATCTGATTTTAAATCAATCAATGCTTGTGTGAATGTCTCATACTGAGTAGCATCGTTATCTTTTACAATATCTTTCAAGACTTCTGGATTCGCCGTAAAAGTATCATAACCTGATGAACCAGATTGTGCTCCCAAGACTTTATCCTTCATTCCAGCAAATGTTGTGATACCTGAAGATTTCTTAGTGACTAAAACTTGCTCATTTTTCATATAAGAATTGGTAAACAAGACTTTCTCTTCTCGCTCACTTGTCTTAGAGTAACCATTCCAAATTAAATCAATTTTTCCATTATTTAATTCAGTCTCTTTCAAATCCCAATTGATAGGCTGCCATTTTACTTTGATACCATATTCTTCAAAAACAGCTGTCGCTAAATCAATATCAAATCCAACATTTTTTCCATCTTTATCCTTATATCCCATAGGAACAAAGGTATTATCAAAACCAATCGTGATGGTTTTTTCTTTCTCATAAGTTGACCATTTGTCCTCAGCAGTATCTGACTTACTACCACAGGCAACTAAAACAAAGCCAGTCAACACGGATAACATAACTAATAATAACTTCTTCATCTTCACAACCTCACTTATTTTATTTAGGATTAATTTTTAAAATCTCGTCAGAAATATTTTCAGCAAATTGCATATCATGCGTTACCACAATTTGTGTAATTCCTGTCTTACGGTTTTGTAAAATTAACTTTTCCACTTCCTGCCTTAACTCAGGATCTAGAGCGCTCGTTGGCTCATCATAACCAATAATTTTGGGATCGATCATCATCGCTCTAGCCAAGGCAACACGTTGTTTTTGCCCACCAGATAAAGAGTGTGGATAAGCTTTGGCATGATCAGCTAGACCTAATCGCTCAAGTAAATCCATAGCCTTACTCTCAGCATCGCTCTTTGAAATATTCATCGTTTTAATTGGCGAGAGGGTCAAGTTATCAAGTACTGTTAAATGTGGAAACAACTGAAAATCTTGAAAAACAAATCCTAATAAATTTTTTGATTCTAAATGATCAACTGGAACAGACTCTCCCTTATAAACAACCTCACCTGAATCAATACTCTCTAATCCAGCTAGCATTCGAAGTAAAGTGGTCTTTCCTCCACCAGATTGACCAACAATCGCTAAAACTTTTCCTTCTGATACGGTCAAGTTAAAGTTCTCAAAAATTTTCTTATCTCCAAAGCTTTTGGAAATCTGTTTTAATTCTAACATAGATCACCTTATTTATAATAATTAAATTTTTTCTCTACACGTTTAGAGGCAACTGTCAACACTCCAATAAGTAAGAGATAGATTCCACCTGCAATAAACATTGGTGCTAGAGTAGCATCACGGTTAGCTGCTGTTTTACTTGCTAACAAAAGATCACCAACACCCAAAACATAGACAAGGGAAGAATCTTTCACAAGATTAATAATTTCATTAAATACACTTGGTAGGACAATTTTAATAACCTGCGGTAGGATAATATAGCGAATGGTTTGGAGCTGATTAAACTTCAATACTTTTGCCGCCTCATATTGACCTTTTGGAATAGCCTCAATTCCTCCACGGAAAATTTCAGCAAAATAGGCTGCATAATTTAGGGTAAAAGCTAAAATTGCTGCAGGCATACGATCAAAGGTCACACCAACAGATGGGAGGACATAGTAGAAAAAAATTAATTGCAATAGTAGAGGGGTTCCTCGCATCACCCAAACATAGACAGTTAATAGCCATTGTAGAGGCTTAAATTTTATCTGCATCAAAAAGGCCAAGGCTGCCCCTAATGGAATGGATAATATAATAACGATAAAAAATACTTGTAACGTTACAAGAGCCCCATCTAATAAACTGGGTAAAACTTCAAATATATAAGACATTGTTACTCCTAAAAAACGATAACTACTATTATTATACCAAAAACATGAACATTTATACAGTTCTTTTTCAGGCTTTACTATTAATTTCTTCAAACTCTATAAATTTTTTCAAGTACCAACACTCAATAAATATTAGATAAAAAAACTAGGAACATTGTTCCTAGCTATAATCTTTCTATAGTTTTTTTACAAACTCTGATTTTAATTTCATTGCACCAAAACCATCAACTTTACAATCAATGTTATGGTCACCCTCTACTAAGCGAATATTCTTAACACGTGTTCCTTGTTTTATATCTTTAGGGGCACCTTTAACTTTAAGGTCTTTAATAACTGTAACAGTGTCACCGTCAGATAAACGGGTTCCGTTGCCATCTAGAACGACTAAGCCTTCCTCTTCTTCTGATACTTCACTTGGTGACCATTCATAAGCACATTCTGGACAAACTAATAAAGTTCCATCTTCATAAACATACTCTGAGTTACATTTTGGACAATTTGGTAAAGACATACAAGCTCCTTTGATTTTTTTCTATACTATTTTACTCTACTGTAACGGATTTGGCAAGGTTACGTGGTTTGTCAACATCAAGACCTCTTTGAAGGGTCGCATAATAAGCAATTAATTGTGTTGGGACTACCATTGCAATAGCTGATAAGAACGGATGAACACTTCTTACAGTAATGTCATCTCCTTCTTTAGCCATATTTTCATCTACAATGGTTAAAACATTTGCTCCACGTGCAACAACTTCTTGGATATTCCCTCGTGTATGGGCTGCTAAATGTGGATGATTTGAAATCAAAGCTAAAACTGGAACACCATCTTCAATCAATGAGATTGTTCCATGTTTCAATTCTCCTGCCGCAAAGCCTTCACATTGAATATAGGATATCTCTTTTAATTTCAAGCTTGCTTCCATAGAGACGTAATAATCACTACCACGTCCAATATAAAATGCATTGCGAGAGGTTGAAAGAAGACTGGATACCTTTTTCTCAATCAACTCTTTTTCAGACAGACTTGATTCAATAGATTGTGCAACTAAAGATAGCTCATGAACTAAATCAAACGTCTCAGCCAAAGGATTTCCATTGGCATCTCCAACTGCTTTTGCTAAAATGGCTAATGTTGCAATTTGTGCTGTATAGGCTTTAGTTGAAGCTACTGCAATTTCTGGACCTGCATGCAATAACATCGTGTGTGTTGCCTCACGAGAAAGTGTTGAACCTGGACCATTAGTAACCGTTAAACTTGGAATACCCATCTCATTTGCTTTAACCAGTACTTGACGACTATCTGCAGTTTCTCCAGACTGACTAATCATAATAAATAAAGGCTTCTGACTCAATAAAGGCATGTTATACCCCCATTCTGAAGCAATTCCTAATTCAACAGGGGTATCAGTTAGTTTTTCAAGAAAATCTTTAGAGGCAAAACCAGCATGATACGAAGTCCCCGCAGCTAGAATATAGATACGGTCAGCATCTTGCACAGCCTTAATAATATCTTTATCAATAGTAACTTGACCAGCTTCATTAGTATAAGCACTAATTAATTTACGCATTACTGTAGGCTGCTCGTCAATTTCTTTTAACATGTAATAAGGGTAGGTCCCTTTACCGATATCTGATAAGTCTAACTCTGCAGTATATGACGTGCGCTCTACACTATCACCAGCATAAGTCTGGATAGACACCTGATCCTTGGTCACCACAACCAATTCCTTGTCATGAATTTCCATAAATTCACTTGTTTCACGAATCATGGCCATAGCATCTGAACAAACCATATTATAACCGTCACCCAAGCCAATTAAAAGTGGTGATTTATTTTTAGCTACATATATGGTTTCTGAGTCCTCAGTATCAATTAATGCAAAAGCATAAGAACCTTCAATGACATGAAGTGCTTTTCTAAAAGCTTCCAAAGTCGAAAGTCCCTCTTCTTCCACAAATTTACCAACCAAATGAACAGCAATTTCAGTATCCGTCTGACCTTTAAAGTGATGATTTGAAAGATAAGTCTCTTTAATCTCAGCATAATTTTCTATCACACCATTATGAACAAGCACTAGACGACCTGTCTCAGATTGATGTGGATGCGCATTATCTTCCGTTGGCTTCCCGTGCGTTGCCCAACGCGTATGACCAATACCTGCGGTACCTTGATCTCCATCTGTCAATTTTGCTTTTAATTCTGCAATGCGACCAACAGATTTGACCAATTTCCCTTTTTCTTCTTGAGATACCACAAATACACCTGCAGAATCATATCCTCGATATTCTAACTTTTCTAATCCTTGAATTAAGATATCTGTTGCATTGGTATTTCCAACAACGCCAACTATTCCACACATAAAATTTTACCTAGTATCGTTACTAGCCTCTCTATTCATATTTAAAATTGGTATAGTCAAAAAGACTATCCCAAACTACTTAAGTCAGTATATAACAATAAAACAAACTTGTCAACAATAAAAATTGGTATAGTCAATTTAGCATTAAAAAAAGAGTAGCTACAACTACTCTACATCTAGAAAACCAAATTGACTTAAGGGGAATAACTTAAACGTCACAACACCTTTAATTTGACTCTTATCAATCAAGCCAAATTGACGGCTATCTTTTAAATTACGTCGATTATCATTTAAAACCAGATATTTTCCTTTAGGAATCTCACTCAAATCATGTTGATTAGAAATGGTAGCCAAGGTAAAGTCTTGAGTATAGGGAGATTCATTTGAAGCATCTGAAAGAAATGCCGATTTTAACTTCTCAATATAAGCCTGACTCTCAACAGAATTATTTAAGTAAAAAATATCATCCATATAGGTGACACTTTCCCCCTCACTAGCAATAACACGTCCAATATAAGTCTGATGGTTTACTTCATAAACGATAAAATCCTTATATTTAGGCTCCTGTTTAGCATGAACAAGTAAAATCTCATTTTCTTTAAAATAAGAATTTTCATCTGATGACTTTACTTGATAAGTAGAAAACACAAAAACCCTCAATAAAATCACTATTCCAACAATAAGAACACCAATTATCGTATTTGTAATCAAATCTCGTTTTACCATAACTTCTCCTAACTTTATGCTTACCATTATATCATGTTTTCTGATATAAAAAAAGCAAGCAAATTAAAGTACAGGCATGAAAATTTTCCCATCCCCTTTGCAATATCTGTCCCTCGCATGCGCATTGGCTTATCCTTGCCTTGTCAATATCTTATCAAAATGATTTAAGTAACAGACATATAAACCGTAACCACTTTACACCAAGAATAATTTTTGATTTGAAGATAAAAAAGAAACGACCACTTGATTCACTCTCGTACTTGGTTATGAGTCACCCACTACAGTTGATAATGAGGGCAAAATGCCTCAAAACAAAAATAAAAGGCTCTATAATTTCTGTAGTGGGTAAGAACACCGTGGAAATTATGGAGCCTTTTTGAATATAGAAAAAGGTCCCATATGACCTATAATGAAAAGCGACGAAACTCACATTAGAAAGGGTTCATAT
>NZ_JBRUDG010000019.1:0-31668 GCF_053203725.1 Streptococcus porcorum
AGTCAGTCTCAGAATCAATTTCAGAATCAGTATCCGAGTCCGTTTCCGAATCTGTATCTGAGTCAATCTCTGAGTCAGTGTCTGAATCCGTTTCAGAATCAATTTCAGAATCTGTGTCTGAGTCAGTATCAGAATCCGTATCAGAATCAATTTCAGAATCAGTATCTGAGTCAGTATCAGAATCAATTTCAGAATCAGTATCTGAGTCAGTGTCTGAATCCGTTTCAGAATCAATCTCAGAATCTGTGTCTGAGTCAGTATCAGAATCCGTATCAGAGTCAGTATCAGAATCAATTTCAGAATCTGTATCCGAGTCCGTTTCCGAATCTGTATCTGAGTCAGTGTCTGAATCCGTTTCAGAATCAATCTCAGAATCTGTGTCTGAGTCAGTATCAGAGTCAGTCTCAGAATCAATTTCAGAATCAGTATCCGAGTCCGTTTCAGAATCAATTTCAGAATCTGTATCTGAGTCAGTATCAGAGTCAATCTCAGAATCTGTATCCGAGTCCGTTTCCGAGTCAATCTCAGAATCCGTATCTGAATCAGTATCAGAGTCAGTGTCTGAATCCGTTTCAGAATCTGTGTCTGAGTCAGTATCAGAATCCGTTTCAGAATCAATCTCAGAATCTGTGTCTGAGTCAGTAAGTGAATCCGTTTCAGAATCAGTATCCGAGTCCGTATCAGAGTCAATCTCAGAGTCAGTATCTGAATCAGTAAGCGAGTCAGTGTCTGAATCCGTTTCAGAATCAATCTCAGAATCTGTGTCTGAGTCAGTAAGTGAGTCAGTCTCAGAATCAATTTCAGAATCTGTGTCTGAGTCAGTATCTGAGTCTATGTCAGAAAAAGCTAAACGTCGTCTTCCAAATACTGGTACAGAAGAAAATAACACTGCTCTTCTATCAGGGTTAGGTTTACTCTTTGGTGCAGGCTTGCTTGCTAAACGTCGTAAACGTGACGAAAAATAATATAATCTGACTGTCTTAAGTTTAGTATCCTCTCCCCTTGGGATTATCAGCCATGAGATATTGCTTATTTCAATCACCTAAAATAATAATACTCATTAATGAAATTTAGACAGTTGCAAAAAGAGATCCAGCGAGATCTCTTTTTGCGTGATTAGACTACTCTTCATTCCTATCTTTTTTTCTGATATTATGGTAAAATAAAGGGTAAATTTATTTTTGGAGAAAATTGTGAGTATAGATGATTATAGGCCGGACTTTTTAGTTGAGGCAGTTTATGATTTAACCCCAGACCGTTTGCGTCATCATGGTATAAAGGCTGTTTTAGTCGATTTAGACAATACCTTGATTGCATGGAACAACCCTGATGGCACCCCAGAACTTCGTGACTGGTTGGATAGTATGACAGAAGCCGATATGCCTGTTGTAGTGGTTTCTAATAATAAGCACTCACGGGTTGAGCGTGCCGTTGACAAATTCGGTGTGGACTTTGTAAGTCGTGCCATGAAGCCTTTTACAAGGGGGATTAAGATTGCAATTGATCGCTATGGCTTTGATCCGACAGAGGTTGTTATGGTAGGAGATCAACTCATGACTGATATTCGCGCAGCTCACCGTGCGGGTATTAAGTCTATCTTGGTAAAACCGTTGGTCACATCAGATGCATGGAATACCAAAATTAACCGTTGGCGTGAACGTCGCGTAGTAGCCAAGTTAGAAGATAAATACGGAAAACTAAACTATCAAAAAGGAATTTAATTTGGAAGAATTATACTGTATTGGCTGTGGAGCCCAGATTCAAACCAAGGACAAAGAAAAAGCAGGTTACACTCCAAGTGCTGCCCTTGAAAAAGGGCTAGAAACGGGTGAGGTTTATTGTCAACGTTGCTTTAGATTACGTCACTACAATGAAATCACAGATGTTAATATTTCAGATGACGAGTTTTTAAAACTCCTTCATGAAGTAGGTGATAGTCAAGCTCTTGTGGTTAATGTTGTGGATATTTTTGACTTTAATGGTTCGATTATTCCAGGGCTACCTCGATTTGTAGCTGGAAATGATGTGCTTTTAGTGGGAAATAAAAAAGATATCCTCCCTAAATCAGTCAAAGATGGAAAAGTAACCCAATGGTTGACAGAACGAGCGCATGAAGAAGGCATTCGTCCTGTTGATGTGGTGTTGACCTCAGCACAAAATAATACAGCTATTCGCGAGCTTATCGATAAAATTGATGCCTATCGTAAGGGACGGGATGTTTATGTTGTTGGAGTAACTAATGTTGGAAAATCAACTCTAATTAATGCCATCATCCAAGAAATTACAGGTGATCAAAATGTTATTACGACTTCTCGCTTTCCTGGGACAACTTTAGATAAGATTGAGATTCCACTTGATGATGGTTCCTATATCTTTGACACCCCAGGGATTATTCACCGTCATCAGATGGCACATTACTTAAGTGCTAAAGACCTCAAGTATGTCAGCCCTAAAAAAGAGATTAAACCAAAGACCTATCAGCTCAATCCAGAACAAACCCTATTTTTAGGTGGTTTAGCACGTTTTGACTATATCTCGGGTGAAAAGCAGGGCTTCACTGTCTTTTTAGATAATAACCTTAAACTTCACCGTACCAAAATGATTGGTGCAGATGCTTTTTATGATAAGCATGTTGGGAGTCTATTGATGCCACCTGGTCCTAAAGATTTAGCAGGCTTTCCAAACTTAGTCAAACACGAATTTACCATCACTGAGAAGACAGATATTGTTTTTTCTGGACTAGGATGGATTCGTGTTACAGGTAAAGCAAGGATCGCAGCATGGGCTCCAGAAGGTGTTGCTGTCCTACTTAGAAAAGCTTTAATTTAAAGATAGTCTAATAAGCGCAAGCTTTTATAAAAAAAGGAGAAAAAATGGCACTTACTAGTAAGCAACGTGCTTTTCTAAAATCAGAAGCACACAGCCTAAAACCGATTATTCAGATTGGGAAAAACGGGCTAAATGATCAAATTAAAACCAGTGTCCGCAATGCTCTAGATGCTAGAGAATTGATTAAGGTCACTCTGTTGCAAAATACCGATGAAGACATTCAGGAGGTGGCAGAAATTTTAGAAGACGAAATCGGTGTTGATACCGTATTAAAAATTGGACGAATTTTGATTCTTTATAAAGAATCATCACGCAAAGAAAACCGTAAACTTTCACCTAAAGTAAAAGCGATTTAAGGTGGAAAGATCGGTTCGGAGGATGCTATGGCAATTGAACTCTTAACACCATTTACAAAAGTAGAACTTGACACGAAAGACGATAAAAAAGGACGCAAACAGGTTGGTATCCTAGGTGGAAATTTTAACCCTGTTCATAATGCACATTTGATAGTAGCAGACCAAGTGAGGCAACAACTGGGACTAGATCAAGTCTTCCTAATGCCTGAATATGAGCCACCGCATGTAGATAAAAAAGAAACGATTGATGAAAAGCATCGTCTCAAAATGATTGAGTTGGCACTAGATGGCATTAACGGTTTAGCAGTAGAAACACTTGAACTAGAGCGTAAAGGGGTTTCCTATACCTATGACACCATCAAAATGTTAACAGAACAACATCCTGATGTGGACTATTACTTTATTATCGGAGCTGATATGGTAGCTTATCTTCCAAAATGGTATAAGATTGATGAGTTAGTGAAAATGGTTCAATTTGTCGGCGTTCAAAGACCAAAATTTAAGGCTGGTACTAGCTATCCTGTCATTTGGGTTGATGTTCCCTTGATGGATATCTCATCGAGTATGATTCGTGATTTTATCAAGTCTGGGCGGACCCCCAACTTTCTTCTTCCTAAACCTGTTTTGGACTATATCAAAGAAGAAGGACTTTATCAATGACCTATGAAAAGTATATTAATCTCTCTCGGGAAGACTTATTAGTGACCTTACAAAAGGTCATGAGTGAGAAGCGTTTTAAGCATGTATTAGGTGTGGAAAAGGCAGCTATTCATCTAGCGCAGTTAAATAATTATGATCAAGAAAAAGCAGGTTTGGCAGGGCTTTTGCATGATTATGCCAAAGAGCTCTCTGATAAAGAGTTTTTATCTCTGATTGATCGCTATGCACTTGATCCTGATTTGAAAAATTGGAATAACAATGTTTGGCATGGTATAGTTGGTATCTATAAAATTCAAGAAGACCTAGGTCTGAGGGATGCTGAGATTTTACGCAGTATTGAATGCCATACTGTAGGTAGTGCTCAAATGACAACACTGGATAAGATTGTTTATGTAGCCGATTATATTGAACACAATCGCCAATTTCCTCTTGTTGAGGAGGCGCGCTTGATTGCTGAAGAAGATCTCGATCGTGCAGTGGCTTATGAAACGGTGCATACTGTTGAATACCTAGCTAAAAAAGCTCTTCCTATTTATCCCAAAACCCTAGAAACATACAATGCTTATGTTCATAAGCTGAAAGAATAAAGAATAAAGGAGAAAGCAGTGACAGAAAAAGAATTACTGACATTAGTGGTGAGTGCTGCCGATGAAAAACGTGCAGAAGATATCGCTATTTTAGATTTACAGAGTTTAACGAGCATGACAGATTATTTTGTCATTATGAGCTCAACAAACAGCCGTCAACTCGAAGCGATTGCGGAAAATATCCGTGAAAAAGTGAAAGAAGCAGGTGGTGACCCTAGCCATGTTGAAGGTGATGCCAAAGGAGGATGGGTCTTACTGGATTTAAATAGTGTGATTGTCCATGTCTTCTCAGAAGATGAGCGTGACCACTATAACTTGGAAAAACTTTGGCATGAAGCCCCGTTGCTTGATGTTTCAGAATTTTTACCTAAATAATAAATCAATAGAGGTTGAGGTAGGTTATCTCAACCTCTATTAACCATTTTAGAAAGGATAAAAGATAGATGGCAACATATGAAACCTTTGCAAGAGTTTATGATAGCATCATGGATGATAGCCTTTATGATAAGTGGACAGACTTTAGTTTACGACACTTTCCTAAACATAAGAAAAAGTTATTAGAGTTAGCTTGTGGAACAGGGATTCAGTCTGTCCGTTTTGCTCAAGCGGGATTTGAGGTTACTGGCTTAGATTTGAGTGCGGATATGCTTGAGCTTGCTAAAAAGCGTGCTTCCTCAGCGCATCAAAAGATAGCCTTCCTTCAAGGCAATATGCTCGATTTATCAAATGTTGGGAGTTTTGATTTGGTAACTTGCTACTCAGATTCTATCTGTTACATGCAAGATGAAGTGGAGGTTGGTGATGTTTTTGGAGAAGTTTACAATTGTCTAAATGAGGGAGGCGTCTTTATTTTTGATGTCCACTCCACTTATCAAACTGACGAGGTTTTTCCAGGCTATTCTTATCATGAAAATGCAGAAGATTTTGCTATGGTATGGGACACTTATGCAGATGAAGCCCCTCATTCTGTTGTGCATGAATTAACCTTTTTTATTCAGGATGATGACGGACGTTTTACTCGCTTTGATGAGATTCATGAGGAGCGAACTTACGAGATTCTGACCTATGACATTTTATTAGAGCAAGCAGGATTTACAGATGTTAAGGTCTACGCTGATTTTGAGGATAAAGAGCCACAGGAGCAATCTGCACGATGGTTCTTTGTAGCTAAAAAACCATGATTACAGGAATTGTCGCAGAGTTTAATCCCTTTCATAATGGTCACGCTTATCTTTTAGGAAAAGCCCAAGGTTTAAAAATTGTGGCGATGTCGGGGAATTTTATGCAGCGAGGGGAACCTGCACTTGTGGACAAATGGACCAGAGCCCAGATGGCCTTGGAAAATGGAGCTGATATCGTTGTGGAGCTGCCTTTTTTGACTTCAGTTCAAGCGGCGGATCACTTTGCACAAGGAGCGATAGCTATCTTAGCGCGATTAGGTGTGGATAACTTGGTCTTTGGAACAGAAGAAGTGATTGATTATCAAAAGATTTCCACACTTTATGTGGAAAAACAGCAAGAAATGGTGAATTATTTGTCTAGTTTACCTGAAACCTTATCTTATCCACAAAAAACACAAGCCATGTGGGAAAAATTTGCTGGTTTAAGTTTCTCAGGCTCCACCCCAAATCATGTTCTGGGTCTAGCTTATACGAAAGCAGCAAGTGCTTATGGCATCACCTTGAGCCCTATTCAAAGGCAAGGCGCAGCTTTTCACTCTGAAGAAAAAGAGACAAACTATGCCTCAGCAACTGCTATTAGAAAGCATATTTCAGATCAAGATTTTGTGGATAAGTTTAGTCCTTCAGCGCAGTTACTTTTATCTTGTCCACAAGTCTCTTGGGAAAACTATTTTTCTTACCTCAAGTATCGTATTTTAAGTCAAGATGATTTGACGACAATTTATCAAGTCAATCAAGAAATGTCACAGCGTATCAAAGCGGCTATTAGAACAGCTGCTTCTTTAGATGAGTTGGTAGAAAAAGTGGTCACCAAGCGCTATACTAAAGCTAGAGTTAGACGAATGTTGACTTATATTTTAGTGAATGCCAAAGAAACAACCTTACCAGAAGGGATCCATGTCTTAGGATTTAATGGAAAAGGACAGAAACATCTTAAGTCCATAAAAAAAAGTGTCCCCTTGATCACAAAAATTGGCCAGAAACCTTGGGATGAATTGACACAAAAAGCAGATGATATCTATCGTTTAGGTCATTCTGATATCAAGGAACAGAACTTTGGTCGCATTCCAGTAAGAACCTTGTAAATAACATCAGCTAGATAGGAGTTGGTATTTTAAATGGATGGACTGGTATTATGTGAGCCTTGTTTTATCAATTGTTCAAGGGGGATGAGCTATCTTTTCAATTAGTATCATAAAATGAAGGAGTGCTATCTGATAAAGCATATGGAGAAACAAAGAGATAAAAAACAGATGAGCTATTATATAGTGGCATTTGTGTTAGTATTGATGGCGGTATTCGTTTATATGGTAGGACGATCGCGTTACTTGTATGCATTTTTTAAGAATGATGACCAAAAAATACAGATTTATACAGGATGGCGTCCGAATGCTATCAGTTTATATAAAGAACTTCAAATCGTCGGTAGAGATCCTTCTATTCTTAGAGTGGGAGAGTATTACTATATTGCTGTTACAGAATTTGATCCTCAGACAGGTAAGGACTTTGTCATCTATAAAACAAAAGATTTTAATCAGATAGAACGTCATGAGATAAAGGCTGGTTTAACAACTCCTCAGACCCAAAGTGTCTGGGCACCTGATTTATTTCAGACAAAAGATGGAAAAGTGGGTGTTGTCATCTCAGTACAAGCAGAAGGAAATCCTTTAGAAACAGATAAAAATGGTAATGAGATGAAGGTGTTTGATAACTATACCATGATATTAAATTTGGAAAATATGACAGTTTCCACGGTTAAAAAGTTATTGTTAGATGGAGGCAATAAAATTGATGGTCATATTTTTTGGGACACTGATTCATATCGCTTACTGATAAAGGATGAGAAAAATAAGGAGATAGAGTTGTGGTCAAGCAACGATTTTGTTACTTGGTCTCAAGATTATGACACTATTCCTCAAACTAAAACGGATATAGAAGGGGCATTTGTGATAAAAAGTGGTGGTTTATATACCATATACACAGATGAATATCCAGAAGGGAATAAAAAAGCTGGAGGTATTTATTTTACTCAAACGAGAGACTTTAAGCATTTTTCAAATCGCCAAAAACTAACAACAAAAGACCACATTAGGCACGGATCGGGCTTGTATCTTCCCTCTATATTTGAATTCTGGGTAGATAGATAATTTAAAACTATTAGCATCTCATAAGGAGAAATGAATAAAAAAACTCGTCTGGGTTGTTGACCAGACGTTTTTTTTATAATTCATTAACCACATATTGAAAGAGCTTGAAGTTTTCATTTTTTTCTTGAATCAGGAGTTCTGGGTGCCATTGGACACCGAGGTAGGCAATTTTATTGCTTCTTACTGCTTCGATGGTGTTATCTTTGGGATCAACTGCAATAACCTCAAGAGATGGTGCTAAATCTTTAATGGCTTGACGGTGAAAGGAATTAATACTATTTTTAGAGCCAAAAATGTTAGCTAATTCGGAATTTTTTAAGACTGAGATCTCATGGGTAGTTTGAGAGCCTAGTTCACTTTGCCAGTGATTTTTTATCGATTGTTCAAGTGTTCCCCCCATGGCAACATTAACCAGTTGGGTACCGCGGCAGACGCTAAAAATCGGTTTATTTTGTTTGATAGCCTCAGCAACAAGGGCCAGTTCGAATTCATCACGTTCACGATGATAGTCATCACTATTAATAGTTTGTTCTTCACCATAATAATCTGGCAGTACATTTTGTCCACCTGTGATAATGAGTTTATCAATCATATCAACATAATCCTTAGCAATGGCAATATCACCGATTGGTAAGATGATAGGAATCCCTCCAGCTTCTTTCACAGCCTCAGAGAATGCCTTAGAGGCAAAGGTACGGGTGATGGCTTTATTAGGATCTAATTGATTGGTTTCGTTTCCAGTAATTCCTATAATTGGTTTTTTCATTTCCTTGTCCCCCCTCTTTTTAAATGGCTTTATTATCATAACACGATTTTAGACTCTTGTGAAATAGGAATTTCTTATCACTTTGATAGGAAAAACAAAAGACTTATTTTGCTTGTGAAAGCAGTCTAAATAATATTTTACCAAATGCTGACAAAGTGCTATAATATAAGGGATATTGATTTTCGCTCTGCTTTTAAAAAGCGAGATAAAACTAAAAAGATAAAAGGAGATTACCCATGGGACGTAAGTGGGCCAATATTGTTGCCAAAAAAACTGCTAAAGACGGAGCAACGTCTAAAATTTATGCTAAATTTGGTGTAGAGATTTATGTTGCAGCCAAGCAAGGAGATCCAGATCCAGAAACAAATGCGGCTCTACGCTTTGTTTTAGAGCGTGCTAAACAAGCGCAAGTACCAAAGCATATCATTGACCGTGCCATTGATAAGGCTAAAGGTAATACAGATGAAACCTTTGTAGAAGGACGTTATGAAGGGTTTGGACCAAATGGTTCAATGATTATCGTCGATACTTTGACATCAAATGTTAACCGTACAGCTGCCAATGTTCGTACAGCTTATGGTAAAAACGGTGGAAATATGGGAGCATCCGGCTCAGTTTCGTATTTGTTTGACAAAAAAGGTGTTATCGTTTTTGCAGGCGATGATGCAGACAGTATTTTTGAAATCTTACTTGAGGCTGATGTGGATGTGGATGACGTTGAGGCAGAAGATGGCTCAATTACAGTCTATACTGCACCGACAGATCTTCATAAAGGAATCGAAGCCCTTCGTGCTAATGGAATTGAAGAGTTTCAAGTAACAGAACTTGAGATGATTCCACAATCAGAAGTGGAGCTTTCAGGTGAAGATCTTGAGACGTTCGAAAAACTCATTGATGCTCTTGAAGCAGATGATGATGTCCAAAAAGTTTATCACAATGTAGCAGATTTTTAAGTTTTACTGATAAAAAATGGTCTAACAGACGCAATCTATATGCATCTGTTAGGCTTTTTTGATATCTTTTTTCTATCACTGTGATAAAAAAGAAGTATTAGCCTTTTAGGATTAGGAATGTTATCATGGTCAAAATGAAAAGGAGTAGTGACGATGAAAAAAGTGTTGATAAGTTTAGGATTAGCTTTTCCTCTAGTTCTTGGAGGAGTATCTGCCAGTGCTGATGAAAAGGAAATTGTTGTGGCAACTGCAGGTGATATTAAACCTTTCTCTTATGAGAGTAAAGGGCAATTAACAGGTTATGATATTGAAGTGTTAAAAGCAGCCGATCAATTGATTGAAGACTATAAGGTAACCTTTAAAAAAACATCTTGGGAAAGTATTTTTCCTGGTTTAGATAGTGGTCGTTATCAGGCGGCAGCTAATAATCTGAGTTATACAGAAGAGAGGGCAAAGAAGTATCTTTATTCAACAGCTATTGCTCAAAATCCCCTAGTTTTAGTCAGTAGGCCTTCAGAAAAACTACGAACTCTGTCTGACTTGGCAGGTAAGACTACTCATGACGATGTAGGGACTTCAACCGCACAGTTGGTGGAAGAGTGGAATAAAAAACAGGAAAATCAGTCTTCAACTATCGTTTATACTGGAGAAGATATCGGAAAACGTCTTTTTGATTTGAATGAAGGAAAGTTTGATTACTTGATTTTTGATAAAATCAGCATTGAAACCCTTATCAAACAAAAAGGTTATGATTTAGAAGTTGCCGATTTAAAAACAGATCTGAACCCTAATAACTATATTGTCTTTTCAAAAGATGCCAAGGACTTTGCATCCCAATTTGACAAGGCTGTTAAAAAACTTTATGCTAAAGGGGAGTTAGAAAAATTAAGTCAAACCTATCTCGGAGGTAGCTATTTACCAGAACAATAAAAGAGTGGAGAATTTATGGAATCGGATTTTTACGACAATCTTTCTAAAGTGAGACAGCATATTCATGCCAATCCTGAAATTTCTAACAAAGAATTTCAAACGACTCAATTTTTACGGCAACGATTAGAAGCTTTGGATATTAAGATTTTAGACTTGCCTTTAACAACTGGTCTTGTCGCTGAAATGGGGCAAGGTTATCCTATCATTGCCTTAAGAGCTGATATTGATGCTCTTCCTATTGTGGAAAAAAATACCTTTTCTTATGCTAGTCAAAATGGTGCCATGCATGCTTGTGGACATGATTTTCATCAAACATCATTATTGGGAGCTGCACAACTATTAAAAGCTAGAGAATCAGAATTAAGAGGAAGGGTTCGCTTGATTTTTCAACCAGCTGAAGAAGTGGCAACAGGTGCCTATACAATGATTGATGCAGGTGCCTTAGAAGACGTCTCTGCCATTATTGGTTACCATAATATGCCTTTTTTAAAACCTGGTCAAATCGGCCTACGTTCAAAGGCTATCATGGCAGCTGTTGAAAAATTTAAAGTTTGTGTGACTGGTGTAAGTGGTCATGCTGCCAGACCTGATTTGGGAGTGGATACTGTTTTAACCATTACAACGATGGTGAACAATCTTCAAGCAATTGTGTCACGTCAGGTTTCTCCTTTTGAACCGACGGTGTTATCGGTCACGCATATTGAGGTTGGTTCGGCTTGGAATATTATGCCTCATCAAGGTTTTTTTGAAGGAACAATTCGAAGTTTTACACCAGATAATCGTATTTTTTTACGTCAGAAGTTTACGCAGATTGTGGAGCAGACGGCTCAACAATTTGGAGCAGAAGTTGATATTCAGTGGGATCAAACGCCAAATGTCACTTATAATGATGAGATTCTAACCCCTTTGATAGCGGAAAACAGTAAAAGCTTTGCAGAAGTGATTGAGGTTGCTCCTGTTACGGGTGGGGAAGATTTTGCGGCTTACCAAGAAAAGATTCCAGGCGTATTTGCTTTTATTGGTGCAAATGGAGATCCTGATGCTCCCGATCTTCATCATGATACCTTTAAGGTAAAAGATGAAGCCCTACCAATTGCTGTTAAATACTATGTTCATAATGCTGAAATGTTATTGGCATATTTTGGTGATAAAGAAAAGCTATCACGGTGATAAAAATTATCTACTAGCTAGTATTTTTAAATCGTGGTAAGATAGGTTTACTAACGTTTTGGAGGAATAATATGAAATTGAAAAAAGTAGTGACGTTTGCAGGTATTGCGGCAGCATCGGCTCTTGTTTTAGCGGCATGCAGTTCATCATCGTCAAAAAGTAGTACTGCATCAAGCTCGAAAGAAGAAGTTGTATTTGCTACTGTTGGGACAACTGCACCATTTTCATATGAAAAAGATGGTGAGTTAACAGGTTATGATATCGAAGTGGCTAAAGCTGTATTTGAAGGTTCTGATAAATATGAAGTGAAGTTTCAAAAAACAGAGTGGACTTCTATCTTTACTGGTCTAGATTCTGGAAAATTCCAAATGGGTGGAAACAACATTAGTTACTCAGAAGAACGTGGGGCTAAATACCTTTATTCTTACCCAATTGGGTCAACTCCTCAAGTTTTAACCGTTCCAAAAGATTCAGAGATTAAGTCGTATGAGGACATTGCTGGACACTCTACTCAGGTTGTACAAGGAACAACAACTGAGGCTCAGTTAAAAGAGTTTAATGATAGTCACAAAGATAATCCTGTTGAATTGAAATATACTAATGAAAATATCACTCAAATTTTGACTAGCTTGAGTGAAGGGAAAGCAGACTTTAAGATTTTTGATGCCCCAACAGTTAACTCTGTCATTAAAAACCAAGGTCTAGATAATTTACAGACTATTGAGTTAGAATCTCAAGAACAACCATTCATCTACTTTATTTTTGGACAAGATCAAGAAGAGCTCCAAACATTTGTTAATGAGCGATTAAAAGAGCTTCAAGTAGATGGTACATTGTCTAAGTTAGCCAAAGAATATCTTGGTGGAGACTATGTTCCAACAGCAGACGACTTAACCGTTCCTAACAAGTAATCACATCAAGTCTAGAGCAACATGCTCTGGGCTTTTTAAAAATTGTCAAACAGGACGTTTGATTTACCTTATAGTTATTTTCTATATCCAGACTTAGCTAATAACAATTTGCTAGATGACATATATTGTGAGAAAATAGAAAACAGTTAAAGATGAAAATTAAAGGTGGAAATATCATGAAATTGAAAAAAGTATTAGGAATTACAGGATTAGCTTTAGCATCAACACTAGTTTTAGCAGCTTGTGGCTCAAAGCAAACAGAAGATAAAAATACCCTAACTATTGGTGTTATGACGAAAACAGAGTCAGATGAAGCACGTTGGGAAAAGATTGAAGAACTTCTAAAAGAAGATGGCATTACCTTGAAATACAAGGAGTTTACAGATTATTCACAACCTAACAAGGCATTAGCAAATGGAGAAGTGGATCTTAATGCCTTCCAACACTATAACTTCCTTAACAACTGGAATAAGGAAAATAAAGGGGATTTAGTATCTGCTGCAGAAACTTATATTAGCCCAATTAACCTTTTCTCTGGTACAGATTCTTCTGGTAAAGCAAAATACACTAAAGTTTCAGATCTTCCTGATGGTGCTCAAATTGCGGTACCAAATGATGCGACAAATGAAAGCCGTGCCCTATATGTTCTTCAGGCAGCGGGCTTGATTAAACTAGATGTGTCAGGTGAGGAACTTGCAACGATTGCTAATATCACTGAAAACAAGAAAAATCTTGATATTAAAGAGTTAGATGCTAGCCAGACTGCTCGTGCTTTGACATCAGCTGATGCGGCTATTGTGAACAATAGCTATGCAGTACCAGCAGGTATTGACTATAATACCTCACTTTATAAAGAGCAAGCAGACGAGGATTCAGCAAAACAATGGATCAATATTATTGCAGCTCAAAAAGATTATAAAGAATCAGACAAAGCGGATGCTATTGCTAAGTTGATCAAAGCTTATCACACAGATGAAGTGAAAAAAGTGATTGAAGAAACATCAAATGGTGTAGATGTTCCAGTTTGGTAAAAAACATAAGAGGTTGAGTTAGCTTACGGAGCATGGGATTTTCCCAGCTCCATTTTGTCGTATAAGGAGAGAAGATGGCATTTTCAAGTGAGCGTGAACAAATTGAAAAATTTAAAAATGATGAAGTTGCCCAACATTATTTTGAGGTTTTGCGGACGCTAATCTCAAAAAAGTCAATTTTTGCGCAACAAATTGGCTTAGCTGACGTAGCAGCTTATTTAGGAGAAGTTTTCTCAAGTGTTGGTGCAGAGGTGACGATTGATGAATCTTATACTGCTCCTTTTGTCATAGCTAAGTTTAAAAGTCCAAATCCTGATGCTAAAACCATTATTTTTTATAATCATTATGATACTGTACCAGCAGATAAGGACCAAAAGTGGACGGATGATCCTTTTAAATTGACCATTAGAAAGGGCTACATGTATGGTCGAGGGGTTGATGATGACAAGGGGCACATCACGGCACGTTTAACAGCTGTCAGAAAATATATTAAAGAAGTTGGTCCTCTTCCTGTTAATGTGACTTTTATCATGGAAGGAGCAGAAGAGTCTGCTTCAACGGATTTGGATAAATATCTTGCCAAGTATCAGAAAGATCTTCTTCCAGCAGATTTTCTTATCTGGGAGCAAGGAGCTAAAAATAGTTCAGGTCAACTGGAAATCACAGGTGGTAATAAAGGCATTGTAACTTTTGATTTATCTGTCAAAAGTGCTGATGTTGATATTCATTCAAAGTTTGGTGCAGTAATTGATTCAGCTTCTTGGTATTTACTAAGTGCTTTAAACAGTTTACGGGATGAAACTGGTCGGATTTTAGTTGAGGGGATTTATGATCAGATTAAAGAGCCTAGTCAGCGTGAGTTGGATTTAGTTGAGGAGTATGCTCTTGAAAATAGTGAAACTTTGAGAAAACTATATGGTCTGCGATTACCTGCTCTTAAAAAAGAACGTCGCGATTTTTTGAGAACTTATTATTTTGAACCTGCCCTCTCAATAGAGGGGTTGAGCACAGGTTACCAAGGTCAAGGTGTTAAAACCATTATTCCGTCTAAGGCTTCTGCTAAGATGGAGATGCGCTTGGTTCCAGGTCTTACTCCTCACTATGTTTTAGAGCAAATTCAAAAACATTTGAAACAGGCAGGTTATGATCATATCCGTGTGACCTATACTCTTGGTGAGGAAGCTTATCGATCCGATATGTCATCACCTGCTGTTTTAAAAGTTATTGAACTCGCTAAAGCTTTTTATCCAGAAGGAATTTGTGTCCTGCCTACTGCTGCAGGAACGGGTCCTATGCACACCATATATGAAGCATTAGGTGTCCCTATGGCAGCTTTTGGATTAGGTAATGCCAATAGTCGAGATCATGGTGGAGATGAAAATGTTTCTATAGCTGATTATTATACCCATATTGAATTAATTAAGGAGTTAATAAAATCTTATGCCTAATCCTATTATTAAATTAGATCATATTGACATTACGTTTCATCAGAAAAAACGTGTCATTGAAGCTGTCAAAGACGTTACCGTTCATATCAATCAAGGTGATATTTATGGTATTGTAGGTTATTCTGGTGCTGGAAAATCAACCCTTGTTCGTGTGATCAACTTACTACAAGTTCCAACAGCTGGTAAGATTACAATTGATGGTGATGTGACCTTCTCAGATGAAAAAGTTCAGCTGAATCCAGCAGCCTTACGTCAGAAACGCCGTGATATTGGAATGATTTTTCAACACTTTAACCTGATGGCACAGAAAACAGCACGTGAAAATGTTGCTTTTGCCCTCAAGCACTCTTCTTTGACGACAGAGGAGAAAGCTAAAAAAGTTGAAGAATTACTAGACTTGGTTGGCCTTGCAGAACGTGCTGACAATTACCCATCTCAATTATCTGGAGGACAAAAACAACGTGTTGCGATTGCGCGTGCTTTGGCAAATGACCCTAAGATCTTGATTTCAGATGAATCAACATCAGCTCTAGATCCTAAAACTACAAAACAGATTTTAGCCTTATTGAAGGATCTTAATAAAAAATTGGGTCTTACGATTGTGATGATCACCCATGAAATGCAGATTGTTAAAGATATTTGTAATCGTGTAGCCGTGATGCAAAATGGAGTACTTATCGAAGAAGGAACAGTTCTTGATATCTTTTCTAATCCTAAAGAGACTTTGACCCAAGATTTTATCAAGGTTGCTACAGGGATTGAAGATGCTATGGAAAAAATTGAACAACAAGATATTGTTCAGCATCTTCCAGAGAATGCTCTATTAGCTCAACTCAACTATGCAGGAACTTCTACTGATGAACCTATCTTAAACGAGATTTATAAACGTTATGAAGTAACAGCAAATATTTTATTTGCCAATATTGAGATTTTATCAGATACTCCTGTTGGTGAGTTGATTGTAGTCTTGTCAGGTGAAAAAGAAAAACTAGTACAGGCTCAAGTAGCTATAAAAGAGGCAGGGATTGATTTAATCGTATTAAAGAAAGGTGCTTAAATGACAAACTTAATTCAAACATATCTACCAAATGTGTATCAATTGGGCTGGAGTGGTGATGCTGGTTGGGGAACTGCAATTTTTACGACACTGTATATGACGGTTATCCCTTTTATCATTGGTGGGATAGCAGGCTTAGGGGCAGGTCTTTTATTGGTTATGACAGGACCAGGTGGTGTTATTGAAAATAAGCCAGTCTATTGGATTTTAGATAAGATTGCTTCTGTTTTTAGAGCTATTCCATTTATCATCTTATTGGCGATTTTGATGCCTGTGACCATGTTGATTGTTGGGACAATGTTGGGGCCAGATGCTGCTAATGTTTCCTTATCTGTAGCAGTATTTGCCTTCTTTTTACGACAAGTGCAAGTCGTTTTATCAGAGCTGGATAAAGGAGTGATTGAAGCAGCACAAGCTTCTGGCGCGACAACTTGGGATATTGTTGGGGTTTACTTATCAGAAGGCTTACCAGATCTTATCCGTGTATCAACAGTAACCCTTATCTCTTTAGTTGGTGAAACGGCTATGGCTGGTGCTATTGGTGCAGGTGGTCTGGGAAATGTGGCCATTTCTTATGGTTATAACCGCTTCAACAATGATGTTACTTTTGTGGCAACCTTGATTATTCTTCTTATTATTTTTGCTATTCAGTTTGCAGGTGATAGTTTGACACGAAAAATCAGTCACCGATAAGCTTTTGTTTAAGAACATAAAAAACGACTATCAGATGTAAAATCTGGTAGTCGTTTTTGTATCTACTTATTTTTTAACCTTTGAGAAAACAAGCCCAAGGATTAATCCAATGAGGGCAAAAGTTACCCAACCTAGTGAATATTGTCCTAGAGGAACAACCTTAGTAAAGAAGTTACTTAAAGCTGATGGGATAGTAAAAAATCCTGTCATAGTGGCAAAAGTAGAAATAGCATCATAAAGTCCAGCGAAAAATGTCAACCCAATGGTAAAGACATAGACACTACGATGAGAGTGGAAGTATTTATCCCCTAGCACTAAGAAAATTAAAGTAATCGTCAAAGGATAAAGGAGATAAAGAACAGGAACAGACCACTTAATAATTTCAGACAAGCCACCAAAGTAGAAAGTCGTTGCTATACAAGTGAAGATGCTTGCCCACATCACATGAGAAATTTTTGGAATAAGACCATGGAAATATTCCGCACAAGCTGTGATCAATCCTGTTGAAGTGGTCAAGCAAGCAAGAAAGACAATAATAGAAAGAATGTTTTGCCCAATTGTCCCAAGATAGAGTCTGGAAGCTTGACTAAGGACGTGTCCTCCATCAATAGGCATTCCATTTTGTACAAATTGTCCATTTGAAAAATCAAATAACCCTTGTGAAGTTGCGCCGATACGTGCTACAAAGATATAAATGAGTGCTAGGAGAGAAATAGCAACTAGACCAGATTTGATGGTCAAGCCTGAGATTTCTTTTTCAGAGGTTGCACCATATTGTTTAGCAGCATCAATCACTAGAACTGCAAAAGCAAGGGAAGCAAGAGCATCCATTGTTCCATATCCTTGAATGAGTCCAGCGATAAATGGAAGATCCTTGAAAGCATCATTGACACTAGAGCTCGCGTTGTGTGCTGCTCCAAGAGATCCAGAAGGATTGATAAAGGACATGATAATCACAACTGCAATTGTGATGAGAAGCGTCGGTGTTAAGTATTTCCCAATACGCTCAGTCATCTTGCTAGGTTTAATAGCCATCCAGTAGGATAACCCAAAGAAAATTAGGGCATAAATGACTTTGACCACTAAACTAGAACCAAAGATAGGTTCTACTCCCATGGAATAAGAGGTTGCACCAGTTCTTGGGATAGCAAAGAAAGGTCCGATTGAAAGATATAGAGCCACAGAAAAGAAGATAGCATAAGGCTTAGACACACGTGAAGCCAATTCTTCCATATTTTTTGCTCCAGACCATGCTGTTGCAATCACACCTAAAAAAGGAAGGGTAACACCTGTTAGGCAGAAAGCTAGGATAGATACCCAGACATTTTTACCAGAATAAATTCCTAAAAGGGCAGGATAAATTAAGTTGGCAGCGCCAAAGAAAAGCGCAAAAAGCATAAAACCAATAACGGTATAGACTTTAGTGTCAAATTGTTTTGTTTTCATATAAAACCTTTCCAAGTCATAAACATTTTAAAAATCTATTATAGCTTAAATTGTCATACAATTCAAGTCAATTTTATACAATTTAATAAATAGCTCAGTGAAGAAGAGGAAGGAAAGATTGACTTGCGCTTTAATTTATAATATGATGGAGAATGTGAAAAAATGAAGGAGTGTAACATGTCTAGATTTATCAGAACGTGGAATCGAACCAGTCTAATTAAACGGATTATGATTGGTGTCCTATTTGGGATTGTTTTAGGATTAGTAGTACCGAAATTTACAGTGATAGGCCTTTTAGGGAGCTTATTTGTAGGGGGCTTAAAAGCTGTCGCTCCCTTGTTGGTTTTTGCCTTAGTAGCGAATGCCCTTTCTCAAACGAGAGAAGGTCAAAAATCTAATATGAAAACAGTAGTGGGGCTATATCTTTTAGGAACATTTGCGGCGGCATTAATGGCTGTTATTGTTAATTATATCTTTCCTTTAAAGTTGGTGTTAAAAAAAGCAGAGACGGGTGAGTTGAGCCCTCCACAAGGTGTAGCAGAAGTGTTTCAAAGTTTATTGTTAAACCTAGTGGATAATCCAGTTAATGCTCTAGCAACGGCAAACTATATTGGTGTTTTATTTTGGGCGGTTATTTTTGGTTTTGCAATGAGAACTGCCAGTCCTAATACCAAAGACCTTTTACATACTCTGGCAGAAGTGACTTCCCAAGTGGTTAGCTGGATTATTAACCTAGCTCCATTTGGAATTATGGGCCTAGTTTTTACAACTATCTCAGAAAATGGTCTAGGTATTTTGGCTGATTATGGGATGCTTCTTGCGGTTTTGGTTGGGACCATGTTTTTCATCGCCTTAGTCATCAATCCTTTGATTGCCTTTGTGATGATGCGAAAAAATCCTTATCCACTTGTCTTTCGTTGCTTAAAAGAAAGTGGCGTGACAGCTTTCTTTACCAGAAGCTCTGCAGCCAATATTCCTGTTAATATGAAATTGTGTGAGAGTTTAGGCTTGGATCCAGATACTTATTCTATCTCTATCCCACTTGGTGCGACTATTAACATGGCAGGTGCAGCAGTCACTATTAATGTGTTAACTATGGCAGCAGTTAATACCTTGGGGATTGAGGTTGATTTTGCGACAGCTTTTCTTCTTAGTATTGTGGCTGCAGTTTCTGCCTGCGGTGCATCAGGTGTTGCTGGAGGATCTTTACTTTTGATTCCTGTAGCCTGTAGTTTATTTGGTATTTCAAATGATCTCGCCATGCAAGTTGTAGGAGTTGGTTTTATTATTGGTGTTTTGCAAGACTCATTTGAAACAGCCCTTAATTCCTCAACAGATGTTCTTTTTACAGCTGTAGCTGAAAAATCTGTTTGGGGAAAGAAAAATAAATAAAAAGCTAAGATTACCTAGTTTTTCTATAGTCTAAAACTATATCTAGCTCAAATAAATCGGTATTTTACACCTGCACTGTTCTATGTTATTATTGATATTCAATAATATGGAAAGTGCAGGTTTTTTATGAGTAATCAGTTATTGGTTTTGCAATCAGATTTTGGCTTGGTTGATGGTGCAGTTTCAGCTATGATTGGGGTGGCCCTTCAGGAAGCTCCTAATCTTGGGGTTCATCATTTGACCCATGAAATCACACCTTATAATATTTTTGAGGCAAGCTATCGCCTTTTTCAAACCATAGAGTATTGGCCAAAGGGAACTACTTTTGTTTCAGTTGTTGACCCAGGTGTGGGATCAGATCGTAAAAGTGTTGTTGCTCTAACCAATGCAGATCAGTATATTGTAACACCAGATAACGGGACTTTGTCTTATATTAAAAAACATGTTGGTATTAAGGCTGTTCGTGAAATTTCAGAGGTTAAAAACCGCCGTGAAAATACCGAGCTATCTTATACTTTCCATGGACGTGATGTCTATGCTTTTACAGGGGCAAAGCTTGCTTCAGGCCATATTAGTTTTGAAGAGGTGGGTCCAGAGCTCTCGGTTGATGCGATTGTGGAGTTGCCAGTTGTGGAGACCCTAGTAGAAGAGGATTTGGTGAAAGGTGCCATTGATATTTTAGATGTCCGTTTTGGCTCGCTTTGGACCTCTATCACGCGTGAAGAGTTTTATCGTTTAGATCCAGAGTTCGGTGATCGATTTGAAGTGACCATTTATAATAATGATATGTTAGTCTATCAAAACCAAGTGACTTATGGTAAATCATTTGCGGATGTTCGAATTGGTCAACCTATTTTATATATCAATTCACTTTATCGTTTGGGACTGGCTATTAACCAAGGTTCTTTTGCCAAGGCTTATAATGTCGGTGTGGGACCCCAATGGCATCTTGAAATTAAGAAAATTTAGGAGAAGTTATGAAAAATAATACGATTAAAAATGTAGTGGCAACAGGTATCGGAGCAGCTTTATTTGTAGTCATCGGAATTTTGGTGAATATCCCAAGCCCAGTTCCAAATACTAGCATTCAATTGCAATATGCAGTTCAGGCTCTTTTTGCTGTAATTTATGGCCCAGTTGTTGGTGGCTTGGTTGGCTTTATCGGACATATGGTAAAAGATATGTTTTCAGGTTACGGAATCTGGTGGACCTGGGTTATTCCAAGTGGTCTATTAGGGCTAGCTATTGGTTTATTGAAGCAAAGGTTATCAATTGAAAAAGGGCTATTTCCTAAGAAAGATATCTTGACATTTAATGTCGTACAAATTGTTGCTAACCTTTTGGTTTGGGGGTTGATTGCTCCTATTGGAGATATCTTGGTTTATCAAGAACCTTCAAGTAAAGTTTATACACAAGGGCTTGTTGCTGGCTTGTCTAATGCAACAACCATTGCCATTGGTGGCACTTTACTTTTAGCAGTATATGCTAAAACTCGAACACAATCAGGAAGTTTATCCAAAGATTAAGGAGTCAGCTCAGTTGTTTGTCAGCTGAGTTTTCTCATATTCTGTAACTGTGGTAAAATAATAAAGTAAACTTTTAGATGAGATGTAAAGATAAGAGATAAAATGACAGATAACGTGATAGAATTTAAAAATTTTAGTTTTAAATATGATGCTCAATCGGAGCCGACCTTAAAAAATATCAATCTTTCTATCAAACGTGGAGAGAAGGTTTTAATTGTTGGTCCTTCTGGATCAGGGAAATCCACATTAGGACAGTGTTTGAATGGGATTATTCCTCATATTCATCAAGGTGAGCACGAGGGTGAGTTTTTGATTGATGGAAAACCTGCTTTTGACTTATCAATCTATGATAAATCTCATCTGGTCAGTACCGTGTTACAGGATACAGATGGGCAATTTATTGGTCTTAGTGTGGCTGAGGATTTAGCCTTTGCGCTTGAAAATGATGTGGTTTCTCAAAAGGAAATGAGAGATAAAGTTAATTTTTGGGCTAAGCATTTAGACTTAACACCTTTATTACATCATCGTCCTCAAGACTTATCAGGGGGACAAAAACAAAGGGTCAGCTTGGCAGGTGTTCTTATCGATGAAAGTCCGATTCTATTATTTGATGAACCATTAGCCAATTTAGACCCTAAATCAGGGCAAGATACGATTGCTTTGATTGATGATATCCATCAATCAACTGGCGGGACAACGATTATTATCGAGCATCGTTTAGAGGATGTCATTTACCGTAAGGTGGATCGCATTATTCTTATCAATGACGGCAGTATTCTTTTTAATGGATCGGTTAATGAGCTTTTAAAGACTAATCTTTTAAATGAAAATGGTATTCGTGAACCTCTTTATATTAGCGTCTTACGCTCTCTAGGTTATCCGTTTGAAGAAGAGCTGTATCTGGATCAACTTCATCGACTAGATTTACCAACTTATGCCTTAAGTGGCGAGACTTCTACTCTAGAGAACAAACAATCAGAAGTGGTTTTAGAAGTAAAGGGATGGCAGTTTGCTTATCGTAAAGAAAATCCTATTTTGAAAGATATCAACTTAAGCGTTTATAAAGGTGAAAAGATAGCCCTAGTTGGAAAAAATGGTGCAGGAAAATCGACCTTTGCCAAAAGCTTATGTCAATTTGTTCAGGCAGAAGGTCAGATTTTTTATAAGGGAAAAAATATAGCAGATGATTCGATGACAGAGCGAGCTAGTCGCATTGGTTATGTTTTACAAAATCCCAACCAAATGATTAGCCAGACAATGATTTTTGATGAAGTGGCTCTAGGACTACGTCTAAGAGGGATAGAAGAAGAAGTCATAAAAGAAAAGGTTTATGAGACCCTGAAAGTTTGCGGTCTGTATGCTTTTAGAAACTGGCCCGTTTCTGCCCTATCCTATGGCCAGAAAAAACGTGTTAGTATCGCATCAATTCTGGTTTTGAACCCAGAAATTATTATTTTGGATGAACCTACTGCAGGACAAGATCAAAAAAATTACACAGACTTAATGAATTTTTTAAATGGCTTGCAGGAAAAAGGACACACTATTATCATGATTACACATGATATGCAACTGATGTTAGAATACTCAGATCGCGCTATTGTTTTAGCAGAAGGGCGTATTTTAGCAGATGCTAGTCCACTAGAAGTTTTAAACCAGCCAGCTGTCTTAGAGCAGGCTAACTTAAAGCCAACGAGTCTATTTGCCTTAGCTCAAAAAATAGGGGAAGATCCTGAGCAAGTGACAGATTACTATATTAAAAAGAGAGGAGATAATGATGCAACAATCTAATAGTTTGATTGGTTTTCATGAAGGTCAGGGTTTTCTTTATGATCTATCTGGGGCCACTAAACTAGTTTTTTTCCTTCTGGTATCGATTGCCTGTATGACAACTTACGATACGCGTTTGATTGCCCTGGTCTCTTTTTTATCCTTAGTTTTATTTCGTTTGGCAAGGATACGCTTGCGTGATATTTCATTTGTCTTGATGTTTATCTTGACTTTTGCGACCTTAAATGTTGTGATGGTCTATCTTTTTGCACCAGCTTATGGTGAGGAGATCTATGGAGCAAAAACAGTTTTGGTAGAAGGTGTGGGGCGTTTTAACATCACAAGCCAAGAACTCTTTTATTTGTTAAATTTAATTTTAAAATATTTTTGTACGGTTCCTCTAGCAATTATCTTTTTGGTGACCACTCATCCTAGTCAATTTGCAGCTAGTCTCAATCAAATTGGGGTATCTTACAAGATAGCCTATGCGGTCAGTTTGACGCTACGCTATATTCCAGATCTTCAAGAGGAATTTCACATGATTAAACTCTCCCAACAGGCTCGTGGTTTAGAATTATCCTCAAAAGCTAGTCTTTTTTCGCGGATTAAAGGAAATATACGGATTATTACCCCTCTTATTTTTAGTTCGCTTGAGCGTATTGATACGATTTCAACTGCTATGGAGTTGCGTCGATTTGGTAAAGAGAAGAAAAGAAGCTGGTACAAAGGGCAAGCTCTCCTTTGGTATGACTACCTTGTCCTACTTTTGGCAGTGCTAATTTTGTTAACAAGTTTTTATCTCTTTTATCTCAATGGTGGACGTTTTTATAATCCTTGGAAATAAAATAATTTAAAATAAAAACTAGAATTTTCAACTTCCTTCAACTTTGGAGACCTTATCTCAATTGTTGGAAAGAATCAGAAATTCTAGTTTTTCGTTTAGTCAAAATACCCTAAATAATCATATTTTTCAAATGTTTTAGAACTGGTAACAGCTACGATAAGATTGTTAGCCTCTAGCGGAGCTTGTAAGATAGAAGTCGTGTTGATTGGCCCTCCCTTATTAGAACGAATACCGATGACATTGATATCGTATTGTTGACGTAAATTGAGTTGAGGAATAGATTTTCCAATCCATTTTTTAGGGGTTTTAAATTCAACAATAGACACATCACCTTCAAAATGAAAGACGTCATTAATACTATTTCGTAAGAGTCTAGAGACAAGATTTACCCCTGCTTCACGTTCGGGTGCGATGACTAAGTCGGCACCAATCCCGTAGAGGACTTCTTCGTAGGTTTTGCTTCTAGCCTTGGCAATAATTTGTGAGACTCCTAGTTTTTTGCAGTTCATAACAGCTAAGACAGCACTTTCAAGATTAGTTCCTGTTGCGACAATAACGGTATCGCACTGGTCGATACCGACATATTTTAGAAAATCAATATCCGTCATATCACCGATAACGGCTTTAGTGACCTGATCGGCTAATTCTTGGACATATTGCTTTTCGCTATCGATGATAATGACATCTTGATCTAAGCGGGCGAGTTCTTTTGCGACAGTACGACCAAAGATACCAAGCCCCAAAACACCAATAATTTTTCTTTTCATAGTTTTTCCTTATCCAATAATAATATCACATTCAGCATAGTGAATGTCTTTTTCTTTTTTTTGTAAAATACTAAGAAGGACCGTGATGGGCCCAACACGTCCGATAAACATGAGAGCCATGATGATACATCGTCCTATTGTCGAAAGTTGGCTTGTCAACTCCATACTAACCCCAACAGTCGCAATAGCACTGCTAGCTTCAAAAAATAGGGCAAAAGGGTCTAAATGAGGCTCGTTTTCTAATAATAGTAGATAGCCAATGATTAGGATCCCAAAGAAGAAGAGTAAGACGGTGAGGGTCTGTCGTAAAAGACGTTGAGGGATTGTCCGATTTTGAAAGGTGACCTGGGATTGTCCTGCCAACTCTGCTCGAAATAAAAGAAATAAAATGGCTGCAACACTGACTTTAATTCCTCCTGCAGTTCCTCCAGGCCCTCCTCCTATCAACATTTGTAAGATATAGAGAAAATTTGTAGCATGACCAGTATCTAGGTAGGATAAGGTTGAAAAACCTGCCGTTCTCATGGTGACACTTTGAAAAAAACTGACCAAGATTTGTTCAGGAAAGGTCAAATATTTTAAGGTCTCGGAGTTATTATATTCTAGTAGAAAAGATAAGCCCGTTCCCAATAAGAGAATGATAGCCGTACTGTTTAGAATTAAGCGAGAATGAATCGATAAGTGTTTCCAAAAATTCGCCCAAAATCGTGGTTGTTGTCGGCTGTTTAAGTAGCTGTTGTAAAGATCATGCCAGACATTAAATCCCAATCCTCCAGAAAAAATTAAAAAAGCAAGGACAAGATTAATCAAGGGGTTAAGAGCAAAAAGTTGTAAACTGTTTTGACCGATATTGTCAAATCCAGCATTACAAAAAGCTGAAACTGCTAAAAAGAGGCTATTGAAGATTCCATTTCCCCATCCAAATCTAGGAATAAAATCAAATGCCAATAAAATCGCACAGATTAATTCAATTCCAAAGGTAAGACGATAGGCAAAAAAGAGATATTCTTTTAAGTGGTGATGGGTGCTTTGACTCATTGCAGATTGTAGCAATGTTTGATCACGCAGAGAAAGGCGTTTTTTGAGGCTGTATTGGCTAAAGGCGACTAAAGAGACTAAGCCAAGTCCTCCAATTTGCATTAAGGCCATTGCAGTGACTTGGCCCAGTCCATTATAGACCTCACTGACAGGAAATACAGATAACCCCGTCACACAGACCATAGATACAGCAGTAAAAAGATGATCAAGATAGCTTGTTTCAGGAGCATTTGGATAGTGCATCAGAGGTGATGCTAACAATAAACTTCCGATAAAAATAAGAGCAATAAAACTAAGGCTAAGTTTTTGAGTGGTTGATAGTGGATAAGTGAGGATTGATTTTTTCATAGAACCTCCAAGATAAACTAGAGTTATTATATCAAAAAAATAAAGTGCAGTGAGATTTGACAAGGAGAAGTCCTTGCGTATAATAAAAGAAAAGGAGAAAATATGACACGGGCTAAATTAACATTTAATAGTAGTATCGCAAAGAAGAAACCAACTAATCAAGATCGTTGTCCATTTTGTTATCAAGAGGAATTAGGAAAAGTCTTGGATCGACAAGATCAAATGATTTGGGTTGAAAACAAATACCCTGTTTTAGAGCAGGCTTATCAAACCTTGATTATAGAGTCAGATTGGCATGATGGAGATATTCCGATTTATTCTAGGGATTATAACCGACAGCTATTTTCTTATGCAGTAGAAAAATTTGAGTACCTAGAGCAATCTGAGAAATTTAAATCGGTTTTATGCTATAAAAATTTTGGCCCCTTGTCTGGTGGGAGTTTGCGCCATCCTCACTTTCAAATTGTGGGGCTAGAAACCGTTGACGGTTATGCTTTTATTCAAGAAAGTGCTTTTGAGGGACTGGAGGTTCAATCTTTTAGACAAGGTGCTAGGCTGGTCTTATCTTTGGATCCCATTGCAGGTGGTTTAGAGTTTAATATTATTATCTCTAAACGCTCGCATTTAGAAATCCTAGCGGATGTCTCTCAGTTAGTTTTACGCTTTATCACATATGTTTATTTTAAAGATAAGGAAGCTTCCTATAATTTATTTTTATATCCTATAAAAGAGGGCTTTGTATGTAAAATCATGCCTCGTTATGTGGTATCTCCTTATTTATTGGGATATGGTATTAGACAAGTTCCTAGCCAAAAACGTCTTAGTCAACTTAAAAGCCAACTAGAAAGTTATTTGAAAGACAGTCTGTCAGATGATATTTAGACGATAAAAAGTCCATCTTTACCTCTTGGTCATGGAGAGAGTGAAGATGGACTTTAAAAGATGGGAACTCTTTATTAAGGGAAATTTTCGGTTGATAGCGTGTGAGTTGTTTTCTAAATAACTGGTTTAGAGTGGTTTTTTATTGGGCATTCCTGCTTTTCTAGGATATTTGTTAGGGGTTTCTTTTTTCTTAGTGACAATAGTAAGGTTGCGGCCATCCCCGTTTGGCAGTTGGTAATCCTGACTGATGTCAACTTTACCAAAGAGCAAGTTAAGAGCTCTTTGGGCATCTTCTAATTCTTGGTCGGCGGCGCTGGCTTTTAAGGCAATGACTTGCCCATTAACTTTTAGAAAAGGAATAGTAAGCTCAGATAGTACTTGCATTCTTGCAACAGCTCTTGCGGTTACGATATCAAACTGTCCACGAAAAGCCTTATCTTGTCCAAAATCCTCAGCTCGACCGTGGAAAAAGCGTACATTTTGAAGCCCTAACTCTTCTGATAAAAGATGGAGGAAATTGATACGTTTGTTCAGTGAATCAATAATGGTAACCTTCAAGTTGGGACAGATAATTTTCATTGGCAAACTAGGAAAACCAGCTCCAGCACCAATGTCTAAGATGGAGATAGGCTCATTTTTGATGTAGCCCATTAGGACTGGGGCTAAGGAATCATAAAAGTGTTTGAGATAAACTTCTTCTTTTTGGGTGATGGCAGTGAGATTGATTTTTTCATTCCATTCAACGAGGAGGGTAAAGTAACGATCAAATTGATTTTTTTGCTGATCAGTTAGCTCAAAACCTGCTTGAGCTAGTAGGGTATAAAATTCTTGCTTGGTCATAGTTTCTCCTTTATTCTTGATTATTTTATCATAAAAATAGAAGGTGTGGCAGGATTAAAAAAGAGATGATGCGTTTTTCTCCTTATTTCAAGAAATTTGTTATAATGGAAAGAAAATAAAAAGGAGACAAAAATGGGAATCATTATTGGATTAGTTGTAGTTGCTATTTTAGTAATAGGGGGAATTTTTAGTTACAATGGTTTGGTAAAACGTCGTATGCAGACAACAGAGGCTTGGAGTCAAATTGATGTGCAGTTGAAACGTCGAAATGATTTAATTCCTAATCTCATTGAAACGGTGAAAGGTTATGCAAGCTATGAAGGAAAGACGCTAGAGAGTATCGCAGAGTTGCGTGCACAGGTGGCAAATGCCAAGACACCTAGTGAAGCGATGGTAGCTAGTGATGCGCTAAGTCGTCAAGTGTCAGGTATCTTTGCGGTTGCAGAGAACTATCCTGATCTAAAAGCTAATGCTAGCTTTGTTAAGTTGCAAGATGAGTTGACGAATACTGAAAATAAAATTTCTTATTCACGCCAGCTTTATAACACCACAACTGCAAATTATAATGTGAAACTAGAGACTTTCCCAAGTAATCTTATTGCAAAAATTTTCCGATTTAAGCCAAGTGAATTTTTAGAAATTCCTGAAGAAGAAAAAGCTGTGCCAAAGGTTGAGTTTAACTTTTAAGGGGTGATGGGATGTTATTTGACCAAATTGCTCAAAATAAAAGGCGAACAGTTTTTTTACTCATCGTTTTCTTTGCACTTTTAGCCGCTTTAGGCGCAGCAGTTGGTTACTTGTGGTTACGCTCAAGCCTAGGCGGTATGGTGGTAGCCTTAATTATTGGGATCATCTACGCTTTTAGTATGATTTTTCAATCGACTAATGTGGTCATGTCTATGAATGGCGCAAGAGAAATTAGCATCGAAGACTATCCTGATTATTATCATATTGTTGAGGATATGGCTATGGTGGCCCAAATTCCCATGCCTAGAGTTTTTGTGATAGAAGATAGAGGGTTGAACGCTTTTGCAACAGGATCTAGTCCAGAAAATGCGGCGGTTGCTGCAACAACGGGATTACTATCTGTGATGAACAGAGAAGAGCTAGAAGGTGTCGTTGGCCATGAGGTTAGTCATATTAGAAATTACGATATTCGGATTTCTACGATTGCTGTTGCTTTAGCTAGTGCAGTCACCATGCTCTCGAGTATGGGAGGGAGAATGATGTGGTACGGTGCAGGTCGTTCTCAGCGTCGCCAAGATAATAGCCGTTCGTCTGGTTCAGACTTAGTAGTGGTGATTTTTTCTTTAATCACCATTCTCTTAGCACCTCTAGCTGCTACTCTAGTGCAACTGGCCATTTCTAGACAGAGAGAGTATTTAGCTGATGCTTCTGGTGTTGAGTTGACCAGAAATCCTCAAGGTTTGATTCGTGCACTTGAAAAATTAGATCACTCTGTACCGATGGAGCATGAGGTGGACGATGCTAGTAGTGCCTTGTATATCAATGACCCGAAAAAAACAAACCGCTATCAGTCTTTGTTTTATACTCATCCCCCTATCGCCGATAGAATTGAGCGTTTAAAAAAGATGTAAGTTTTCAAAGTAAAGATACTGATTTTAATAGTTTTGAAATTTGAGACATTAGATAGTCTATAGAAAAGTCTGGAAATCTTCAGACTTTTTTCTAACTCGTTCTATTTCATTAGTGCTCTGTTGAGTCATATGATTTCCGATATATAGAATATAAAATCAATATTTCTTAATATCTAGTCGAAATTAAAGAAATATATCGAATAAGCTTATAAAGTAAGAATAAAATGACAGAAGTTCTAAAAACTTGCTGTTTTACTTCTTGTTTGATAAAATTTAGGTGAGAAAAAATGATTTAGAAGGATAATGAACAAAAAAATAGACATATTGTTAATTTTATGATATAAATTTAACATGGTGTTTATTCTGAAAGAGTTATGACAGGATATAGTACTAAGAAGGAAAATACCAGACGTTATTTAGATTTAGCCTTGGTAGAGTTATTACAGGAAGTACCTTTTCATAAGGTATCTGTTTCTAATTTAACGAAAAAAGCAGGGCTTTCTCGTGGGACTTTTTATTTACATTATGTAGACATAGATGATTTTTTGAATAGTCAAAAAACAGGTTTATTAGCACAATTTAAAGAAGAGTTTTTGTCTGCTTCAGATAACAAGAGTTTCCAAAGAAAAATAACTGACCTCATTTACTATATTGAGAATCATTTTGAGCTTTTCAAAGGATTGTTAGGGGTAAATGGTGATAAATATTTTGAAAAAGATATCATTATTTTTATTCAAGAATTTATTTTTGAAGATTATGAATTAGAAAATAGGTTTCCTGAGTTGCCGGATCAGTATATCATCAATCTGAGTGTGATGAGTATTATTTCTATCATCCTAACTTGGTTGGAGGAAAGAGAGCCCAGGTCTGCTCAGGAAATTTTAGAGATTATTAGAGAAACGCGTCAAATTACCTTAAATGAGTTGGTAGAAGGAAAACTATGATATTTAATCTTTTAGATGTTAAAAAAAAGCCTGAGGGAATAACCTTTGAAGAGCAATTGGATTTAAAAGAAGAGTTACAAGATCGTAACAGTGAAATCTTGGATATTAGAGATATCTTGGCTAAAGGCCAGTTGATTTATGAAAATGGACTATACCTTTTGGAGTATCAGTTGTCGTATGTTTTGGTTCTCCCTTCAAGTCGATCTATGACACCTGTTGAGTTAGAGCAGTCCTATGGGGTTGTAGAAGTTTTTGTTTCAGCTGAAGAACTGCTTGCTAAGCAAGATTTAGTAGATGAAGATTTAGTCTTAGTTCTAGATGGAACGACTCTCAGTTTGTCGGAGAGTGTTGCGGATAATATTATTCTTAATATTCCAATGAAAGTTTTGACGACTGAAGAAGAAAACGATGATACCATGCCTTCAGGTCAATCGTGGTCGGTCTTGACAGAGAGTCAGTACAAGGATTTGCAAGAAGAAAAAAAAGCCGAGTCTAGTCCATTTGCTTCTCTGAGCAAATTATTTGACAGTGATGAGTGAATTGATGTAAAATAATCATTTTGCTTTAAAAATGATTGAAAAAACTAACAAGAGATAGTATAATTATACCGATGCGTTAAGTTTGGATGTGATGATAACTTCATGATATCCTATAAAGGAAGAAGGTTGGTGAAAATGGTAAAGAAAATTTTAATTATTGAAGATGAAAAAAATCTCGCTCGCTTTGTTTCTCTGGAGTTGCAACATGAGGGATATGAGGTAACGATTGCTCATGATGGTCGTAGCGGCCTAGAGCAAGCAATAGATGATGATTTTGATTTAATTCTTTTAGACTTGATGTTACCAGAGATGGACGGGTACGAAGTAACACGTCGACTTCGTCAAGAAAAAACGACTTATGTGATTATGATGACAGCGCGTGATTCCGTGATGGATATCGTGTCTGGTCTTGATAGAGGTGCTGATGATTATATTGTTAAACCATTTGCGATTGAGGAGTTGTTAGCACGGGTTCGTGCGACTTTCCGTCGTCAAGATTTTGAAAGTGAAAAATCCTTTTCTGATGGTTCAGCTATTTATCGTGACTTAAAGATTGACAGTCAAAATCGTTCAGTGGTTCGTGGTGACACAACTATCCCATTGACAAAACGTGAGTTTGACTTGCTAAACGCATTGATGAGTAATGTCAATCGAGTAATGACACGTGAGGAGTTGCTTTCACGTGTCTGGAAATATGATGAAGCGGTTGAGACTAATGTTGTCGATGTTTATGTTCGTTACCTTCGTGGTAAGATTGATGTCCCAGGACGTGAAAGTTATATTCAGACCGTTCGTGGAATGGGATATGTGGTACGTGAAAAATAATGTTAAAAAAAATACGTGAGTATTATCACCGTGCTAGTTTAAAAGGAAAATTGTCTGTGACGACTTTTGGCTCTATAATTTCTGTAGTGGGTAAGAACACCGTGGAAATTATGGAGCCTTTTTGAATATAGAAAAAGGTCCCATATGACCTATAATGAAAAGCGACGAAACTCACATTAGAAAGGGTTCATAT